>RFPR01000020.1 GCA_009928265.1 Pseudomonadota bacterium
AGGATGCCTGGTCGGGGACGACCGGCAGATAATTGGGCTGTTGGACTGTTGGGAGGGAGATTGCTGATTGGTTTTACCCCCAACGGGCTTGGCTCAGCTTTCATCTTTCCACTTTTAGCTTTTTCCCTCCCCTTCTTCATTTTCCATTTTGCTTTTTTCCTTTGGGTTGCATTAAGGACCTTTCGGCCTTAATGCTCCCCATGTGACGGTGGACGACCGCTGGAGGAAACTCTGGAGGAAAGTCCGGACACCACACGGCGGCATACCGCGTAGAACACGCGGGAGACAGGGGCGAAAGCCCCGGTCGACGGAGAGTGTCACAGAGAATATACCGCCTGCGCTCATAACTCCGTAAGGGGATAGGAGCGCGGGTAAGGGTGAAAAGGCGGGGTAAGAGCCCACCGCCCCGAGGGTAACCGAGGGGGCACGAAAAACCCTATGCGGTGCAAGACAGAACAGGGGAAGAGGCCGCCGGCTTCGCAGTCCGACTTCGGTCGGGCGGAACCCCGGGTAAAGTCGCACCCGTCGCAAGACGGGCTGGGGTAGCAAGACCCCTGAGAGAAATGGCCGTCCATGCCGGGGTAACCCGGCAAGACAGAATCCGGCTTATAGCCGTCGCACTGACGGGGGTGGTTCCAGAAAAGGAATCACCCCCGTTCCTTTTAAGACCTAGCGTCTTAGAAAATCAGTTCTGCAGAAATCCAAGGCTCGCAAGCTAGGATGGAGAGCTAGGCGGGCAAGCGAAGCTGTAGTGAACTACTGCGAGCGCAGACCAACGAGGCTATTCGCCAAGATCGCTAGCCTACTTACGAATCCTGAGGATGTGGGCGACACGACTCCCCGGATCGAGCGACACATAATTGCGTGCCCCTCGCCAGGTAAACACCTCGCCGGTGAGCAGATCCTCGATCTGGTACGCTGAATCAGGCGGAAGCTCAAGATCTCCCGTTGGTACATCGATCCATCCGCTCTGAGGATTGCGGAAGTCGGTCGTCACGATCACGAGGATCTGGCTGGCATGGTCATGGGACCACTTGCGGTAGCAGAGGATCGCGGGATTGTCAGAACCGAAGAAGGCGAGGTTGTTGGTCTGATGGAGCGCAGTGTTCTCGCGGCGGATTGCGTTGAGGCGGGTGATGAGCGGCTTGATATTGCCGGGGGCGTTCCAGTCGCGACCCTTGTACTGGTATTTCTCCGAGTCGAAATACTCCTCGCGGCCAGGGAGCGCGGCATTCTCGCAAAGCTCGAAGCCGCTGTAGATGCCGTAGACGCCACCGAGCGTCGTGGCCAGCACGGAGCGGATCATGAAGGCGGGGCGGCCGCCCTCCTGCAGATAGTGAGGGAGGATATCCGGGGTATTCGGGAAGAGATTCGGGCGGAAGTATTCGTGCATCGTGCTCTGCGTGAGCTCGGTGAAGTATTCCTCCAGCTCCGCGCGGTTGTTGCGCCAGGTGAAGTACGTATAGCTCTGGGTGAAGCCGACCTTTGCCAGCACCTGCATCATCTTCGGACGGGTGAAGGCCTCGCTCAGGAAGATGACGTCGGGGAACTTGGCCTGCACCTCGGCGATCACCCACTCCCAGAAGGCGACCGGCTTCGTGTGCGGATTATCCACGCGGAAGATCCTCACCCCGCGCTCGGACCAGAAGAGCAGGACATCGCGAAGTTCGTCCCAGAGGGCCTTCCAGCCGGCATTGTGGTAATCGAGCGGGTAGACGTCCTCGTATTTCTTGGGAGGATTCTCGGCGTACTTGATCGTGCCGTCCGGGCGGTGGAAGAACCATTCGGGATGATCCTTCACGTAGGGATGATCGGGGGAGCAATTCAGTGCGAAGTCGAGCGCCACCTCCATGCCGCGTGCCCGGATCTCTCCGAGTAGCCACTCGAAATCCTCAAGCGACCCGAGCTCCGGCTCGACGGCGCAGTGACCGCCGGCTGGACCACCGATCGCGTAGGGAACCCCCGGCTCGCCCGGCTTGCAGGTCAGGGAATTATTCGCCCCCTTGCGCGCGGTGATACCGATCGGATGGATCGGAGGAAAGTAGATCACATCGAAGCCCATCGCCTTTGCGTCATCGACGCGGCCGAGACACTCGCGGAATGTCGACCCATGATCGGCATGGCCCTCGGCAGAGCGGGGGAAGAACTCGTACCATGCGGCGAAGCCCGCTCCCTGACGGTCGACACGCACATGCTGAAGAGGCGCATACGTGGCGGCGAGGGAACGGTCGGGCCACTCGGCCATGAGTTGGGCCAATCCGACATCGGAACCGGCAGCATGCAGAGCGGCGGGATCGGGAGCGGAAGCGACAGCCTCGGCATGAGCGAGGAGTTTCTTGGCGGCGGCATTCTTGCCGGCACGCGTGGCGGCGGCGCGGATCATCAGGGCTCCCTCGGCGGTTTCCGTGGGAAGTGAGGAGGCACCCCCCTTCACTTTCTTACCGATCTCCTCGACCCAGGAAAGAAAGGTGTCGCCCCAAGACTCGATGGTCCACTCAGTGAATCCGACAGGCCCTGCTAGGAAGGTTGCCGTCCAGCGGTCGTTGCCAACCGGACTCATCACGGCCTCGTTCCACTTTCGGGATCCGGAATCGCGCCATTTGACGACGGCCGAGACAACATCGTGACCTTCCTTGAAAATATCTGCGTAGACGGTGACGGGTTCACCGGGGACACGCTTGACAGGATATTTCCCTCCCTCGATCTGAGGCCAGAGATTCTCGATCACGACAGTTTGGAACATCTCTCTTAGAAGCTGGAAGCTAGTGATTGGGAGTTGGTGATACCTTGAGATCCTTGATGAGATCGGCCAACACGTCCAGCCGGTCCTCGGGGTGGAGTCTGGTAAGGGTTTCGCGGAGGTTCGCAAGTGCCGGAGCCACATGGGCACGGAAGTGAGGTTTGCCAAGATTGAGGCTCAGGTTCCCGTAGGCCCCAAGAGCCTGCATGAGTCGCTGGGCCCCGCATTGCCAGAAGACGCGGTCGAATTCCTCTCGGGAGATGCCTTCTCCACCCGCAATCCCGTGATAGAAACCGAGCAACTGATCCCTCTCCCCGGCCGTCAGGGTCACGTAGGGATCAAGGAGCAGAGAGGCCAGATCATACTGGGCCACTCCGGGCCGCATCCCTTGGAAATCGATGAAGACCGCCTCGTCTCCGCGAATGAGAATATTCTGGGACTGGAAGTCGCGATGGACGAAACGGCGGGGTCGACCCGCGAGATCCCGGGCCATCGAGACCATCGTGGGATGCTCCAGCAGGGCAGCGCGTTCCTTCTCGGCGATGCCGAAGAGATCACCGAGGCAATGATCGGTGAAATACTTCTGCTCCCAGGCGTAGAGCGACTCGTCGAACTCCCTCTGCAGGGTGAGCTCATGATCCTGAGATGCGGAGAGGGGGATGCCGTGCAGGAGAGCGATGCCGCGGAGGGCTGATTCGTAGAGGGGTCGGCGGACCTCCCATGATTCGTTGCGCGAGGCCCAGAGATCGGTCTCCCCGAGGTCCTCGAGCCAGAGCAGGCCGAGGTCATGATCGGTCGCCAGCACTGCCGGCACAGGGACTCCCTGCGCGCTCAGGAATCCGGCAAGAGACGCATAATGCCTGTTCTCCTCACGCTCCCCGAGATCGTGAACGAGAATCGCCGATCCTCCCGGCGCGGAGACCCGGTGGAAACGACGAGCTGAACCACCCTTTTCAATCGGGGAGAGCGAGGCTCCCTCGAGATGAGGCAGGCGCGAGGCCGTGTGCGTGAGCAATTGCTCGTTGGTCAACGTGGTCACAGGACTCCTCCCCGATGGTGGCCGCCGACAGGAACCCTGCCCGAGACGACGCAGTCCTCGATCACGGCATCGGCTCCGATGATGGAGCCGGGCCAGATGACCGAATCCTTAATCCGGGCGTTCTTCCCGATGACGGCTCCCGGTGCGACCGAGACGACACCCTCGAAGACGGCTCCCGGAAAAACCGTCGCCTGCGGATGAATTGCAACCGGCCAACCTGATTCGCCAAGATAGGAGGGGGGTGAGCCCGCAGCCAGTAATCGGTGTGCCTCGAGATAGGAGGTGGGAGTGCCCAAATCGATCCAGAGTCCCTCCTCGACGAGAAGTCCCCCGACGTGTTCTCCGGCACGCATCGCGTCAATCAGCGCATCGATCACGGAATAAGGCCCCTCGGACGGGATCCAGTCAAAGATCCCCTGCTCGAAGAGCGCGATCCCGCTATAGACAACGTGCGTTCCTTCGGTAACACCGAGTTCCCCGCGCAGGTCACGGATCAATCCTCGAGCGGGATCGAAGAGGACGTTTGCTTTCCCCCCACCGGGACGGAGCAGGAGCGTCGCGAGGACACCCGATTGACGGTGCCGCTCGAGCAGGGATTTGAGCGGCATATCGGCGAGGATGTCGCCGTTGTAGACAAGGAAGGTTCCCCAACCGATTCCGGGACGGGCATTGCGGATGCCTCCACCGGTGTCGAGCAGGAGCGGCTCGTGGAAAGCCGTCAGTTTTCGTCCACGGTACTCGGGGTGAAAACCAAATTCCTCAGCGAAGGATCCCGGCAGATGATGCGTATTGAAGGCGATCTCGCCGAACCCGGCTGCGATGACGCTGTCGAAGGCGAAGGTCAGAAGCGGCTTGTGAAAGACAGGGACAAGCGGCTTGGGGAGGAGATCGGTCAGCGGCGCAAGGCGGGTGCCAAGACCTGCAGCCAGAATGAAGGCAGCGGGAGGACCCATGGTCACCTCGGCATGGAAAGGGTCTTTTCCACCAGGCGGAGGATCGCGTCCGCGGCGAAGGCCGCCCCAAATCCGTTGTCAATGTTCACTACAGTCACACCGCTGGCGCAGCTGTTGACCATACCAAGCAGTGCGGTGAGTCCCTGGAAATGGGCCCCGTAGCCGATGCTGGTGGGAACGGCGATGACCGGAATTTCGACCAGACCGGCCACGGCGCTTGGGAGAGCTCCCTCCATGCCGGCCACGACGACCAAAACGCTGCAGGAACGGATGCGATCCAATTCCGCAAAAAGCCGATGGATTCCGGCCACCCCGACATCATGAATCCTCTCCACGGGTCGCCCAAAGGATTGGAGAGTGACGGCCGCCTCCTCGGCAACTGAAAGATCGCTCGTGCCTGCGCTGATAACCCCAACGGGGCGATGATCGCGGGCGGCGGGAGGGTGGCCAAGGGTGATGCAGCGCGCCCTCTCGTGATAGACAGATCCCGGCAGCAGGGCGCTGAGTTGCTCCGCCTGCTCACGGGAAACTCTGGTTGCCAAGACATGACCCTCGCGCCCTTGGATCGCCTCGGCGATCCGGGCGATCTCCTCGGCCGTCTTTCCTTGACCGAAGATCACCTCCTGTCTGCCGCAACGTTCCCTTCGCGAGGAATCGACACGGGCGAAACCGAGATCCACCACTCCGCCAACCGGAAGGGGATCACTCATGGCCGGCAACCGAATCCCCGCCTTGCGGCGTGAAGTAGTAGCGCATCGGCACCATGCCGCTCTGACGGAAGCCGTGCTGCTCGTAGAACTCGCGGGGACGGCTCTCCTTCTTATCAGTAAGGAGCGTGATGCGAAGGAATCCCTTTTCGCGGGCGTAGGCGAGCGCGTGCTCGAGCAGTCTGCCGCCGAATCCCTGTCCGCGATGGTCGGAATGAACGATGAGATCCTCCAGGATCAGCACAAAGCCTCCCTCTGCCGTGCTGATGGTGATGAGCAAGTTGATCATCCCGATGATGCGGGGCCCGGCCCGCAGGACAAAGATGCGGCCCCTGTTCGGCTGCTCCAGAATCAGACGGAGACCACGGAGTTGCTTGTCGCGATTGGGAACAAAGTCCGCTTCCTGCGAAAAGAGATCGTAAAGCAAATCGGCGAGCTGGGGCAGGTCGTCGATCGTTGCAGGCTCGATGGTCAGTTGGTCAGGCATCGGTAAGAAAATGATGACGGCTAAATGAAAAATGAAAAAGGATGAATCATGGGCTCTCAGGCCTGGAATTTCCTCTGCAGTTCTCCCGGGGCCATCAGGACGATCGTGGGGCGTCCCTTAGGAGTGGCATAGGGGAGATCGCAGGCAAGAAGGTCCTTCAGAAGCATAGCGGCGGCGACCTCTCCGGAAGGCAGGCGCGCCCCAGCCGCGGCCAGGCGGCTTACCGAAACGGCAAGGGCTTCCTTGCCCTTGGCATCAAGCACGGGTGACTCCCGTAGGGTGCGCAACTCGTCAATCAACCGGATCGCGATTTCTGGAACGGGGAGGTCCGATGCGGCGGAAGGAATGGCGTCCACCTTGAGGCTTCCCTGTCCGAACGTCTCGGCAACGAGGCCCGCGGACTGAAGTAGGGCCTGATGAGCCTCAACCCAGGCAAGATCAGCCGGCGACATTTCCAGAATCTCGGGCAAAAGGAGCCGCTGGCTTTCGAGTTCCTCGTATTCCAAGCGCTTCAGGAATCGCTCAAAGAAGATGCGCTCACGGGCCGCGCGGATCTCGACCATCATGAGCCCCTCCTCCTGATCGAATAGAAGGTAACGGCCGGCCAATTGCCCGAGGAAACACGCCTCAGAAGGAGCCGGAAGCTGGGAGTTGGGAGTTGAGGAAAAAGCCAGATCCTCGGCGACGCGGGCTGAGACGAGTTCGTGCACGGGAAGGTCGTGCTGGGTGGAGACGACGGGAGGCTTCCAGGATGAGGTGATCGGGGGAAAGAGAGGATCGTTGCCGGCACCCCACCCGGAGGAGGATGCAAGATCCGTCTCGCCTGTACGGCTCGGAGCGGAGGCACCCCATGCCTCTCGAGCGGCGCGCAAGGCAGCGGAACGAAGGGCACCGGGATCCCGGAAGCGGACCTCCCTCTTGGCCGGGTGGACATTGCAGTCGACCGTGGTTGGATCGATCGAGAAGAAGAGGACTGCCGGAGGATGCAGTCCCTTCGCAAGCACGCCGTCGCAGGCCTCGCGAAGCGGGAGCGAGAGGGAGGGGCTGCGGACCATGCGTCCGTTGACAAAGGTCATCTGCAAGGTTCGGTCGCTGCGGCCCTCGCCCGGACGGGCGATCCACCCCCGGACGGAAACCCCAGATTCCTCTACCGGAGGCACGGGAACCAGCTTGGAGAGAAATTCCTCACCATGAAGATCACGAAGCCGCACGGCCAGATCCTCCGTGGCGGCCAGACGGAAGACCTCGCGCTCATCACGGACGCAGGTGAAGGCGATCTCCGGATGGGCCGTGGCCAGAATCTGCAGCTGCTGGAGAAGATTCGCCGCCTCGGTCTGCTCACCGCGCAGGAATTTGCGGCGCGCAGGGACATTAAAGAACAAATCGGCCACCTCGATGCGCGTACCGGGTGCCTCTCCGGAATCGCACACGTCAGTCACCTTGCCGCCGATGACCTCGATCAGTGTGCCCGCTGCCTCCTCCCGGCGACGGGTCGCCAATTTGAACCGCGAGATGCTCGCGATGCTCGGCACTGCTTCTCCCCGGAAGCCAAGGGTCATGATCGCGGCCAGGTCGGAGCTTTCGCGAATCTTGCTCGTAGCATGCCGTTCAAGGCAGAGCAGGGCGTCGGAGCGATCCATGCCGCTCCCGTCGTCGGTGACACGGATGAGGCGTGTGCCTCCGCGCTGAAACTCGACGGTGATGCGCTTGGCTCCCGCGTCGATGGAGTTCTCGACCAGTTCCTTGACCACCGAGGCGGGGCGTTCTACCACCTCACCAGCAGCCACCTGGCTGGCCAGAATGTCGGGAAGGAGGCGGATGGAGCCCATCCGAAAAGGATGAAGGATGAGGGATGAGGGATGAAAGGGGAAACGGAGGCCTTTGACCTTCCAAGCATGCACCTGTAGAATACTCACATGATTGAGATCAGCGAGGCGGCGGCGGGTCATCTGCGCGAACTGGCGACCAAAAAAGGTTCCGGCGGGCTCCGCTTGGGTGTGGAAAAAGGCGGATGCGCCGGGCTCCAGTATGCCATGAGCCTGGGGGAACCCCGACCGGGGGATCTTCTCCTTGAGCGGGAGGGTGCGGTAGTGTCCATCAATCAGGAAAGCCTGCCGCATCTGGAGGGCTGCACGATCGACTATGTGGATGACCTGACAGGAGCCGGATTCCGGGTCATCAATCCTAAGGCGGCCCGCAGCTGCGGCTGCGGCACCTCCTTCGAACCGTCTGGAAACACGGGTTCCTGATTTCGTTTTCGGTTGCCACCATCCCGAGTCTCTTCTTTCCTCATCTCACTAGGCACATGGCCGGCAAAAACTACTACAGCTATCAGGGCAGATCGGGGCATCGCAGCGGGGGAAACGCGGACAGTCTTTTCGGATGGACCGTCTTCATCTTCCTGCTAATCGGTTTCGTCTTTTTCTGTTGGATGGGGAGCTACTACATCTTTGCCCATCCCGAGAAGGCCTCGAACTACCGTCTGCTCCTAAGGCTTCACAAGATTGATCCGCCCCAGCGTTTTGAGATCACTGCCGCTCCCCGCGGAGAATTCCTAAAGCCGGGTCAGCTTCTGGAGCGCTTCGGGTCGATGACCGCCTCGGAGATCCGCCGAGCAAATGAAAACCTGCTCCGCAATTTCCTCAGGAATTATCACCAGATCAGGGATCTGGTTCCCTATGCAGTAGGCACCTACCGCGTGGTCGGCACGCTTCCCCTTGCAAAGTACTCCTTCTGCAGGCCGGGGCTGATCGCCCTGCTCCAGGCCGTAGAGCAACCTGAGATCATCCTTGAGCAACCCTTCACCTGCGACGACGCCAACCTCCCCGCCCTGACCCGCTCACTGACCCCGAATCAGGAGATCAAGCTGGAGAAACCTCTCGATCTTTCGGCGGTCATTCATATCGAACGACTCGAAGGAAACCGTCTCCTGCTCACCACAATGCCTCTCCTCTATGGAAGCTATGGCTCCGCCAAGGGAGGGACGAGTTTCTCTCTGGAGCCTCCCGAGGAGATCAATCTCGATGCTCCCCGGCCTCTCCTCTCCCAGGAGCAGATCGCCCAACTCTCCGGAGGAAAATTCGGCAAGACAGGCAAAGTCGGCCTGGGTCTGCGACTCAGCAGGATTGCCGAGGAAGAGGCGACCCCGACCCCAGAACCTCGCGTGGCCAAGGCCATTGCAGCCAATCCCGTTCAGAACAAGCCAGCCGCCCTGGCTCCTGAGCCGGTTGTCGCCCGCGCCATACCTGTCAACGCACAACCGGTGTTGCCTGCCATTCCTGTCGCCGGGCCCGGTACAGCCCCCGTCGCTGCGGCGATCCCTGTCGCCACTCCTGTCATGGTCACGCCGGCAGCCACGCCAGTACCCACTCCTCTCACTATCCCGACGCCAAAACCGGTCTCCCCTCCCGTACCTCCGGCCGTTCCTGCCGCAATTGCCTCACCATCCCCGATGCTGACCACCGCCACGAACCAACAGACGGGAGCGCCTCCCTCGGAGATCTGGCCGGTTTATGCTGCCGGACAGATGCCGCGCGGACGCCTCATTGAACCAACAGAAAGCCAGGATCTCGCATCGCGCGGTATCGGCGGTGAACGCCACTATCTGAAGGGACGATTCAGTGTGACCGCAGCCGGAAACGGACGCGCCGTTCTACGCCCCCAAGGCGCGATCGCGGGAGTGCCGACCGGCCCCAACTCCAAGGTTCGTGTGATCGTGGAATTCCCGGCGGGAGCCATCGTCCCCTCCGAAGGAAGTGCCATTGCTCGCGACAACCTTCGTCCTTTCCAGATCACCTCGGTGAAACGCGGTGACGACGGCCAGATCAACATTTACGCGCGCGAAGTCACGAGGGGGCAGTAAGTGCGGTTGATAGGCTTAAGACAGTTGGACTGTTAGGTCAGAAAACCAAGATGACTTCTGTGCTCCATGAATTGATTGTTGAAGAAATTGAAGCGCAGGGTGGGATGATCCCGTTCAGGCGCTTCATGGAGCTGGCTCTCTATCATCGGGAGCACGGCTATTATGCCTCGGGACGGGCCCGCGTGGGAAAGTCGGGGGATTTCTACACAAGCGTCAGTGTCGGTCGGATCTACGGCCGACTCCTCGCCTCGGTCTGCCGCGAGGCCTGGGCAGTACTCGGATCACCGGAAGAATTCACCATCGTCGAGCAGGGAGCCAACGACGGCACGATGGCCGCAGACATACTCACACGGATTGAGGAAGCGGGCGGCGCTTTTGCCAAGGCCGTGCACTACCGGATCGTGGAACCATTTCCTATCAACCGGTCACGCCAGCAGGAAAAACTCTCCGGTTTTTCAAGGGTTACTTGGCATGAAGCCAACGAAGAGTTGCCCGAATTCACGGGCATCCATCTCTCCAATGAATTGCTCGATGCTTTCCCAGTTGATTCCCTGCGATGGAATGCGTCTTACTGGCAGGAGGAATGCGTTTCTCTGGAGGGAGAATCACTTGTCTGGAAGAGACGGCCTGTCACGGACCCGGAGCTTGCTGAGGCTGCAAAACCTCTTCCCGTTCCCAGGCGCGAGGGATGGCGCTTTGAGATCAATCGAGGGATCTCACCGTGGCTCTCAGGCATCGCCTCGCGGATGAAGAGGGGCATGATTCTGACCGTCGACTATGGGCAGGTCGGAGAAGATCGTTTTGCACCTCACCGGGCCGACGGAACCCTGCTGGCCTATCGGAACCATGAGCGCTTCGACAATCCGCTGGAAGAACCCGGTCTGCGCGATATCACCGCTCAGGTCGATTTCACCGATCTCGCAGCCAAAGCCTGTGCACTCGGCCTGATCCCGATCGCCTATAGCGACCAGCAGCATTTCCTGATGGGTGCAGCTGAGCCGTGGATGCGCTCACTCGGGGATCATGCTCCGGAACACAGGAAGGACCTTCTCGCGCTCAATACCCTGCTCACCCCCTCACTGATGGGTAGCCAGTTCAAGATGCTCGCTCTCGGTAAGGATTTCCCGGCAGATCCTCCGCTCGGGTGCTTCAAGTACCAGCGCCCAGGGATCGGATCCCTTTAAAGTCCCAGCTTGCGGTCGAGGATCTCTCCCAGATGGGCTTGGAGTGGGGCGTGATCCAACCGCTCCAGCACGCTTCCAAGGAAACCGCGGACGATCAGTTGAGCCGCCTGCTTGGGAGCAATGCCGCGAGCCATCATGTAGAAAAGCTCATCCTCGTTGAGTTCCCCGGAGGTTGCTCCGTGGGTGCAGCGGACGTTGTCAGCGAGAATCTCGAGACCGGGCATGGAGTTAGCCTCGGCCTCGTCGCTGAGCATCAGGTTCCTCACCTTCTGGTAGGCATCGGTCTCATGGGCACCCTCCTCGACCTTGATGAGGCCGGCGAAGATAGTCCGCGAGGTGTCGGAGAGCGCATTATGGTAGAGCAGGTCGCTTGTCGCACGCGGAGCGTGGTGATCCTGGAAAGTCCGCTGGTCGATCTCACGCTCCCCGGTGGCGGGATTGATGGAAAGCATGATGCTCCGTGATCCCTCACCGAGAAGATGACTATCGCTCTCGCCGCGGACATAGGAGCCACCAAGATTCATCTGGAGAGCCGTGGAGGTGGCGTCCTTGGACACTTTGGTCGCATTGATGTGGAAGGCCGTCGTCTTATCGTTCCACTCCTGGACACCCGAATAGATGAGTTTGGCTCCCTGACCGAGGGTCAAGTCGTTCACGGCGATCGCGAGAGAGAAATCGTTGCCGGAGGAAGCAAAGCGGTCGATGACCGTGGCCGAGGTCCCCTCTTCAAGCACGATCAAGGTGTGGGGGAAAATCGCGGCGTTCTCTCCCTCGACCCAATGCCAGATCTCGATGGGCTTCTCTAGAACAACTCCCTTGGGAACATAGACAAAGGCCCCGGTTCGCAGCTTCGCACGGTGCAGGCCGGCAAACTTGCGTGAGCCGAGACGCGGCTCGTCCGTCATGAAGTGAGTGCGAATCAGGTCCGCGTGATCGAGGGCGGCCTGGTCCAAAGGAAGAAGAAGCACTCCAGCCGGAAGTCCGGCTGACTCCGCATGGAGGAGCGCATCATTACCGAAGATTAGCTTACCGGACACCGACTCCCATCCCTTCGAGCGGGAGACCAGGTCGGCGGCGTCATGAACGGAGCCAGCTTCATGGAACGCACTCAGATCGGTCGCCTTGAGATTGGCAAAGCGCCAAGGTTCATCGGTGCGCGCCGGGGAAGGCAGAGCACGGAAGGATTCCCAAGCTATCTGCTGGTCAGCATGGAACCAAGAAGGCCAGCTACCTTGGACTGGTGCTGCATCGGTGAGTGCGCTCATCCCACCGATCCCTCCATCTCGAGATCGATTAGGCGCTTGAGTTCGACGGAATACTCCATCGGGAACTGCTGGACGAGATCGTTGACGAAGCCGTTGACGGCGAGGCTCATCGCCGCCCCCTCGCTCAGTCCGCGCTGCTGCATATAGAAGATCTGCTCGGCGCTGATCTGGCTGACACTCGCCTCATGCTGCACGGCATTCCCCTGTCCCCTGACGGTGATCGCAGGATACGTGTCGGTTCGGCTGCTGGTGTTGATCAGGAGCGCATCGCACTCGGTGTTGTTCTTGCACCCCTTGAGATGCTTGGGGACGTGGACCATGCCGCGGTAAGTGGCGCGACCGGTCCCGAGGCTGATCGATTTGGAGATGATGTTGCTGGTCGTGTTGTCGGCCGCATGGATCATCTTGGCTCCTGTGTCCTGATGCTGGGCGTCGCCGGCGAGCGCTATCGAAACGACCTCGCCGCGGGCACCCTTGCCTTTCATGACGACCCCCGGATACTTCATGGTCAGTCGGGAGCCGATATTGCAGTCAATCCACTTGATCTCGGCATCCTCGTGGGCGACGCCACGCTTGGTGACGAGATTAAAGACATTGGAACTCCAGTTCTGGACGGTCACGTACTGGATTTTGGCACCTTTCATCGCCACAAGTTCCACGACCGCGCTGTGCAACGTCGCGGTCTCGAACTTTGGTGCGGTGCAGCCTTCCATGTACATCACCTCGGCACCCTCGTCGGCAATGATGAGCGTACGCTCGAACTGGCCGAAATTCTGGGCATTGATGCGGAAGTAGGCCTGGAGCGGGTGCTTCACCTTCACCCCGGGCGGGACGTAGATGAAACTACCACCGCTGAAGACGGCTGAATTCAGCGCGGAGAACTTGTTGTCACCGCTCGGAATGACCTTGCCGAACCACTTCTTGAAGATTTCCGGGTGCTCCTTGAGTCCCTCGGTGGAGCCGACAAAGATGACGCCCTGCTCGCCGACGGCAGCCTTGATGTTGGAATAAGCGGCCTCGCTATCGAACTGGGCCTCCACTCCGGCCAGAAACTTGCGCTCCTGCTCGGGGATTCCGAGACGCTCGAAGGTCTCCTTAACCTCGTCGGGAACCTCGTCCCAGCTACGCTTGGGGACCTGGCCCTGCGCGAGGTAGTAGCGGATGTTCTCGAAGACGATGTTCTCGAGATCCTTGGTCGCCCAGTTGGTGGGCATCGGCTTCTCGAGGAACTTGCGGTAGCCCTCCTTGCGGAAGGCGCGGACCCAGTCGGGATCCCCCTTCACCTCGCTGATGTAATCGATCGTGGCCTCGGTCAGGCCGACGCCGGCGTCGTAGGCATACTCGACGTCGTAGCTGAAATCGCCGACAGAGCGGTCGATATTAAGTTCGTGCTGGGTCTCGGTGGACATGATTGAAGCTGGGAGTTTGGAGCTAGGAGCTGGGAAAAATCAGGCGGCCTTGGCCCCGAATTCTTTCTCGACCCAGTCGTACCCCTCGGCCTCAAGCTTGAGGGCCAGATCCTTGCCGCCGCTGTGGATGATGCGGCCTTCGGACATGACGTGAACCTTGTCGGGAACGATGTAGTCAAGCAGGCGCTGGTAGTGGGTGATGACGAGCATCCCGATGTTCGGGCCACGGAGGGCGTTCACGCCGGAAGAGACAATCTTGAGAGCGTCGATATCGAGACCGCTGTCGGTCTCATCGAGCACCGCGTAGGAGGGCTCGAGCATGGCCATCTGGAGAATCTCGCAGCGCTTCTTCTCTCCACCAGAGAACCCCTCGTTAACCGAGCGTGAGGTGAAATTGCGGGGAACTTCGAGGGCGTCCATTTTCGCGTAGAGCTTCTGGTAATAGTCGACGGCCTCGAGTTCCTGTCCCTCGGGGAGTCGCGCCTGCAGGGCCGCGCGGATGAAATTAGCGATGGTGACGCCGGGAATCTCCATCGGATATTGGAACGCGAGGAAGAGTCCGAGTCGGGCCCGGACGTCGGGCTCAAGCCCGAGGATGCTCTCCCCGTCAAGTAGGACGTCGCCTGAGGTCACCGTGTAGTCGGGATGACCGGCCATGATTTTGGCCAGCGTGCTCTTACCCGCGCCGTTCTTGCCCATGATGGCGTGAACCTCACCCTTGGGGATGTCGAGGGTGAGTCCCTTGAGGATCGGCTTGTCGCCGATGGAAGCGTGCAGGTCGCGGATGGAGAGCGTGGACATGGTGTTCAGATGGTTGGTGAGGTGTTGGTCGTTCCGGAGGTACAGTCGGGACAGAGACCGCGAAGGGTGAGATCCTGATGGGTCACGAGATACGCCTCGGGAAGCTTCCACCCCTTCGGAGTGGAGGAGGATACCCTCCGACCGAACTCGATGTCGGTGATGTGACCGCAGGATGTGCAGTGGAAGTGGCCGTGCTCGTGGAGATTCGCGCAGAAGCGGGTCGGTTCCCGGTCGACATGAACAGCTTTGACCAGACCACTTCCGACCATGGTCTCGAGGCAGTTGTAGACCGTGGCGAGCGAGATTGAGGGCATCCCCTGCTGGGCCCGGATAAAGACCTCCGTGGCCGTGGGATGATCCCTCTTCTCCATCAGCACCTCGTAGACATGCCGCCTCTGGGGAGTGAGTCTCAATCCCTCACGACCCATCACGCTCTCATAGGAGGCAGGCGTGGTCGTTTCGTGCTTTTTCATCGTGCGAAAGGAAATCTTACTACAACCCATCTACTTTAATCAAGAATCATTCTAAATTAGGGCGGGGTAACTCACAGGGATGAAGGGGATCAAAGGAATGTGTGAAATCAAGGTGTGAGATCCGTAGTTCCTGATTGATGCCAGTCATGATACCAAGAAGAACTTCATGAGATTTTCGGAACTTGGAGTGCGTCTGGCTGGGGAGACAGGGATCAATGCCCTGATGGTTGATCTAGGTGAGGCCTTGGCGGTGTCCGCAGATCCTGCCCCGCTGATGCTGGGTGGGGGAAATCCCGCCCATATTCCCGCGATGGAAACCGTCTGGGAGGAGCGGATGAAAGAGATCATCTCGGACCCCGCCCTGCTACGGCGCACCCTCGCTATCTACGATCCCCCACGAGGAAATCCGGGATGCCTCGAGGCACTGGCTGGACTGTTGCAGAGAGAGTTCGGATGGTCCGTCGGCCCGGAGAACCTCGCCGTCACCCCCGGCGGTCAGACCGCTTTCTTTCAACTCTTCAACCTCTTTGCGGGCCGCACAGCCGATGGGGGTAAAGGCCGGATCCTCTTCCCCCTGATGCCGGAATACATCGGCTATGCGGATCAGTCGTTGGAGCGAGACACCTTCACGGCGCTGAAGCCCCGCATCGAGATCACCGGAGCCCATCGGTTCAAATACGGGATCGATTTTGAGAACCTCAACGTGACTCCTGACATTAGGGCCCTCTGCGTCTCCCGCCCGACTAATCCTAGTGGCAACGTCATCACCGATGCCGAGATGCAGCGCCTCGCGGAGCTGGCGGCCCAGCACGATATCCCGCTGATCATTGACAATGCCTACGGTTGGCCCTTCCCGGGCATCCTCTTCGATGAGGTCGCCCCACTCTGGACCGAGCACACCATCCACGTGATGAGTCTCTCGAAGTTCGGTCTTCCCGGGACACGCACCGCGTTCGTCGTCGGCCCTCCCGAGGTAGCTGCCGCCGTGGCCTCGATGACCGCCGTCACGGGATTGGCCAACGGAAACTTCGGCCAGAGCATCGCTGGACCACTGATTGAAAGCGGGGAGATCACCCGTCTTAGCAGGGAGGTCATCCGTCCCTTCTATCTCGCCAAACGGGACAAGGCCCTCGCCGCCATCGCCGAGTTCTTCCCGAACACAGCTCCCTACTCCATCCACGAAAGCGGAGGTGCCATGTTCCTCTGGCTCTGGATCAAGGACTCCAAGCGCACCTCCAAGGAGATCTATCGCACCCTCAAGCAGCGTGGAGTGCTCGTCGTCCCCGGAGAATACTTCTTTTTCGGACTGGAAGATCAGGATTGTCCTCACCGCCACGAATGCCTCCGACTCTCCTTCGCCATGGACGACAACAACGTCCGCGAAGGCATCCGAATTATCTCAGACGAGTTGTTTGGGGAGTGGAATTGACAAAACGGGAAGTTGGATTTCGGATATGGCAACCCACCCCCACAACCCCATCCCACAATTTTATGGAAAGCTCCTCAATCAGCCCTGAACAGTCTGCATCCGCATCCTCGGGAATCGTCTGTGCAACCACAGCCATGGCGGCCGCAGGTTCCGCCCTCGGTGCCGCAACCCTCGTCGCCGTGAAATTCTGGCATCACCCCCTCGGTCAGGAACTCACCGGGCTTCAGACTCTCTCATTCATAGTCCTCCCGCTCTTCGCCTCCTTCATCCCCGTCGTGGTGATGTTCTTCGTCGGAGGCAAGTCCGAGGATCACGGCTCTCACTAACAGCGAAAGGGATTAATTTTTCCCATAAGATCCATAAGGAACCTTCTTCAAGATATAGACACCACGGAGATCTCCAAAAACGAAGTAGTCACTATCAAGCAGGTAAATGGAGGAGCCCGCGTCAAACTTATCTCCCCAGTCTGAATAATTCTTAAAGTACTCTTTCTTAGTTATTTTCCAGTTCCCGTGTGTGGTGCAGTCATCTTCTGGAAGCATAATCCACCTACCATCAGCATAGTAGCGTGTTCCATGGCGACTTCCCTCCCAATCACCTAAAAGGAGATTTGGTGAAGGGGTGTAATCCTTCGATGCTGGATGCCTGGAAATTTCAAGGTTAACAGCCCGCAAATCATCACCACCCTGTCTCTTTCCGCTAGTTACATATATATCAAAATACTTCTGCTCTAGAACTATAAGGCTGTGGATATATCTCACTCGAGCAGTCTCGGTGTTTTTGTCCGGAGATGTTTCAAACCTGTTTCTGAGTGCAATCAACTCTTTTGGATCTTCCGCATACCCACTCCCCACCAGAAGGAGGAAGAAAACCAATATCTTCCAGCATGATGAGGGGATTCTCATGGACAAGTGGATTAAAGGAAGCATCAGGGCATTAACAGTTACAGCAAGAAATTTCTCCTTCTTTCCTACCCTTGACGTCTACCTGAATAAAAGAATTCAAACTGGTATCTGCCCGTTGTCTCTCCAAGCTCGCAAGCTTTGATGGAGAGCTAGGCGGGCAAGCGAAGCTGTAGTCAACTACTGCGAGCGCAGACCAACGACGCTATCCGCCAAGATCGCGAGCCTAAAAAAATCCGCGGTCTGTTTTTGGACCCTTTAGTCCAAAAACAACCTTACCGGATTTTCGAGCGCTTCCTTAATCTTGATTAGGAACGTCACCGCCTCCTTCCCATCCACCACGCGGTGATCATAGGAAAGTGCCAGATACATCATTGGACGGATCTCTACCTTGCCGTTGATGGCAACAGGGCGCTCCTGGATCTTGTGCATGCCGAGGATACCGCTCTGGGGAGGATTGAGGATCGGGGTGCTCAGGAGTGATCCGTAAACGCCGCCGTTGGAGATGGTGAAGCAGCCGCCCTGGAGGTCGGAGAGGCCGATCTTACCCTCGCGTGCCTTGACAGCGTATCCGAGGAGTTCCTTCTCGAGGCCGGCGAGACTGAGCGTCTCGCAGCCGCGGATGACGGGAACGACGAGGCCCTTCTCGGTGCCGACGGCGACGCCGATGTCGTAGTAATGGTTCTCGATGAGTTCGTCTCCCTCGAGTTGGGCATTGATCTGTGGAACGGCCTGCAAGGCATCGACGGTCGCCTTGATGAAGAAGGACATGAAACCAAGCTTCACGCCGTGCTTGGCCTGAAAGCCCTCCTGCACGTCCTTGCGGAGGTTCATGACAGCGCTCATGTCGACTTCGTTGAAGGTGGTCAGAATCGCGGCGGTCTGCTGAGCATTCACCAACTGCATCGCGATCTTGCGGCGGAGCGGAGTGAGCTTGCGGCGGCTCACGCGGCCCTCGGGAACGGGACGTGGAGCAGGAGGTGCGGCGGGAGCAACCGGAGCGGGGGCTGCGGGCTTGGGAGCTTCGGCCTTTGGAGCGGAAGCTTCCTCTTTTTTCGCCTCGGGCTTCTTCTCCTCAACCTTGGCGGCAGGAGCCTTGGCAGCCGTGTCGATCTCACCGACGGCGGAGCCGATGGGCACCTCGGCACCTTCAGCGACGGTGATCTTGAGGACGCCGGCCTCGAGCGCGGTGACCTCGGAGGAGACCTTGTCTGTGTCGAGGGTGAAGAGGAGATCCCCGACGGAGACGTGGTCACCGTCTTTCTTATGCCAGGCGGAGAGGACGCCGGAGGAGATGGATTCGCCGACGGCGGGGACGAGGACAGGGACGCTCATGTCAGGATGGGTTGGAGAGAGGTTGTAGGGAAGTGATGAGGATCAGGAAACGGTTTCACCGAAGGCCTGCGCAATGAGGGCTGCCTGCTCGTGCTTGTGGGCGGCGGTGGTGCCCACCGCCGTGCTGGCGCTGGCCTCGCGACCCGCATAACCGATGGCCCGGCCAAAGAACTTCATCAGGACGGGCAGGAGATGGTGCCAAGAGCCCATGTTCTGGGGCTCCTCCTGACACCAGAGGATTTCAAGCTTTGCACCCGCCGCGGCGTAGGGAGCGGTGATCTTGCGAAGTTCCTCCTCATGGAGCGGGTAAATCTGCTCAAGGCGGACGATCGCAGAGCGATCGCTCCAACCGTTCTTCTCCCGGTAGGCCTGCAGGTCGTAGTAGACCTTGCCGGAGCAGAGGATGAGGCGCTCGACCTTGGAGGCCTCGGCGGGCTTGGGGCCCTCTAGGATCTCGTGGAACGACCCCTTGGTGAAATCCTCCGTGGTGGAGACGGCGGCCTCGGAGCGCAGGAGGCTCTTCGGCGTCATGATGATGAGCGGCTTGCGGAACTCGCGGAGCATCTGCCTGCGGAGCACGTGGAAGTACTGCGCGGGGGTCGTGAGGTTGCAGACTTCCATGTTCTCCTCCGCGCAGAGCTGGAGGAAGCGCTCGAGGCGGGCACTGGAGTGCTCGGGTCCCTGTCCCTCGTAGCCGTGAGGGAGGAGCATGATGAGTGAGCTGGGTCGGAGCCACTTGGTCTCGGCCGAGCAGATGAACTGGTCGATGATAATCTGGGCGCCGTTGGCAAAGTCGCCGAACTGGGCCTCCCACATGCAGAGCATCTCGGGATAATCCATCGAGTAGCCGTAGTCGAAGCCGAGGACGGCGGCCTCGGAGAGGGGGCTGTTGTAGACGCAGAAGCGGGCCTGGTCGGGCGCGAGGTGCTGCAGCGGGATGTAGCGTTCGCGGGTCTGCTCGTCGTAGAAGACGGAGTGGCGGTGGCTGAAGGTGCCGCGGCGGCTGTCCTGTCCGGAAAGGCGGATCGGAATCCCCTGAATCATGAGTGATCCGAAGGCAAGCGCCTCTCCGTAGGCCCAGTCGTAGCCGGCACCCTTCTCGAAGATTTCGCGGCGACGCTCCAAAACGGCCTTGCGGAGCTTGGGCAGGACACGGAAGTCGGAGGGGACCGTGGTGAGGCCGTCGACGATGGACTTGAGGGTCTTCTCGCTGATAGCGGTCTTGACCGGCTGGAATGAGTAATCGGGCTGGAAGACGGCGGTCGATCCGACAAAGGCCTTCTGGTTGGCCTTCACATCGGTGACGATCCCTTTCTTCATCTCCGCGAGGGCGGCCTCGAGATGACCCTGGGACTTCTTACAGCTGGCGTCGAAGTCCTCCTGCGTGAGGGTGCCAAGCGACTTGGCACGCTCAAGAAAGACCTCGCTGGGACGCTTGTGGGCTCGGATGACCTTGTAGAGGTCCGGCTGGGTGAAGAACGGCTCATCACCCTCGTTGTGCCCGTAGCGGCGGTAGCAAACGATGTCCACGACGATGTCGCGACCGAATTCCTGGCGGTAGGCAATGGCGATGCGGGCCGCCTCCGCCACAGCGATGGGGTCATCGCCGTTCACGTGGAGGATTGGGGCCTCGACGGTCTTGGCAATCTCGGTGCAGTAAAGAGCCGAACGCGAGTCCTTGGGCAGGGTGGTGAAGCCGATCTGGTTGTTGACGATGAGGTGGATCGTGCCGCCCACTTTGTAGCCGTCGAGGTTGCAGAGATTGAAGCACTCCGCGACGATTCCCTGTCCCGGGAAAGCGGCGTCGCCGTGGATCAGGATCGGGACGACCTTTTTGCGGTCCACCGTGTCGCCCAAGATGCGCTGGCGGGCTCGCACCTT
>RFPR01000191.1 GCA_009928265.1 Pseudomonadota bacterium
AGGCCGCGATCGAATCGAGCAGGACCTGGTGCATTCCCTTGATGAGTTTCTTAATATTGCCCTTCAGGACCCCGTGAAACTGGAAGGTCTGGCGTGTCGTAAGTCGCAGGGAAGGGGAGGCGATCTCGTTGGCCAGATTGTCGAGCACGATCCACTGCTTGGCGGTGGCCTTGCCGCCGGCAAGGCGAACGCGGCACATGAAGGCGAAAGCCTTTTCTTTCCCTTCTTTCTTCAGGGTGTTCCGTAGATCGCGGTCATCCTGCATGTAGAGGCCGTGGAACTTAGAGAGTTGGTTGCTCTCCTCGGAGATGTTCCCTGTTGAGGTGTCGGCCAAGTCTGCGGCAATATTGCCGCGCAGATGGTGCGAGTTGATCTTAAAGGTTTCGTTGGCGGCGAGTGGCTTGGCAGTTGGTTCGATGCTCATAATAAATAACGATTAAATAGATCGTTTGTAATTGGTTTACAGAGGAGTGTTTCGGGTATTGGGAGCGCTGATAAAGGAAGAATCAAAAGAGAAAGCTCACTATTCTAATACAACAGGGAGTGGAGACGAGAAAAATCAAAGAAAAACTCCAGATAAATCGATAGGTAAGATCGTCTTTCTAAGCTCTTGGATGGGCCGCATCATATGCCCGTTTCAGGCGCTCTGTGGTCACGTGAGTGTAGATCTGTGTCGTCGCGAGACTGGCATGACCAAGCAGGGACTGGACGCTACGGAGATCAGCCCCGTTATCGAGCAGATGGGTGGCAAAGGAATGCCTCAACTTATGGGGGCTGAGCGTGGCGGGGAGGCCGGCTTCACGGACGTAGTTCTTGAGCAGCAGCCAGATCGAGCGGTGACCGAGGCGCTTGAGACTCTTGTTCAAAAACAGCGGACCGGACTGCACATTGGCCTCGCTGCGGTAGCGTGAGATCGCCTCCAACGCGAGGGCGCCAACCGGAACGATCCGCTCACGCGATCCCTTGCCCATGACTCTCACGGTTTCCCCGATCGGATCGAGATCCTTCACATCGAGTGCGGCGAGTTCCGCCAGACGAAGTCCCGAGGAATAAAAGAGTTCGAGAATCGACTCGTCCCGAGACGCCATCCATGGAGTGGCCTGCTTCGATTTCTCACGGGCCTTTGGTTTCTCCATCAGTGTGTTAATCTGAGGAATCGTCAGGAACTGCGGCAGCTTCTTCTCGAGCTTGGGCAGGGAGACAAGCTTCAGGACATTGGAGGGGACGGCGTTCCGCTCGGTCAGGTGATTGTAAAAGCTCCGTAGGGCAGCAAATTGCAGGCGGATCGTGGCGCGGGAACGGCCCTTCTTCATCAGGTCGAAGAGATAAGCTCGGAAATGGTCGGCAGTCGCTGCGGGCCACTCCACGCCTGGATTGAAGGTGCGGAACCCAGCAAGGGACTGGCGGTAGGCGCGCAGGGTCTGGGGGGAGTAGTTCTTGCCATTACCGAGGTGATCCAGGAACCCATCGACCAGCGGGTCGTCAGGAGCATCGACTGGCGATGGATGAGACTTCTCGTGTTGTGCGGGCTTGCGGCTCACCGGAATATCTTGGTGCTTTGCCAATCACTGCTCAAGAGGCAGTCGCTGGAAATGGGTCTTTTCACGGAATGGTTGGCCGATACCTTGTGATCCATGGAAGCATCAGACACCTACTCACGGAATCTCGGACTTATAGTCCACATTGCCGACGGAATCGGGGTGGCCGTGCTGGTGGCAGGTCTTTTTCTGGCCGTCTTTCTGGCTCTCAGGACTTGGAAAAAGTCAGGCGATGGATCAAAGGCCTACACCGTCCTCCGACGCACGCTCGGAGGTGCTATTCTGGCGGGACTCGAGGTGCTGGTTGCCGGGGATCTCATCCGAACCGTGGCGGTTGACCCGACGCTGAACAACGTTCTGATCCTCGGGCTCATCGTCCTGATCCGCACATTCCTCTCCTTCTCGCTTGAGATCGAAATCGAGGGAACCCTTCCGTGGAAGCGTGCTCTCACTCAAACAGGTGCCTCGGTGATCGCCGAGGCGGTGAGAAAAAGCGACGGCTAAGGCGGATGCCTTATAAGTCGTCATCGTCCGCTGACGACCCCTTTGTCACGCCCCGCAGTTTCGCCTCGATAAAGGCATCTATGTCACCATCCATGACCTCCTGAACGTTGCCGGTCTGGACGCCTGTCCGGTGATCCTTGACCATTTGGTAGGGCTGGAACACGTAGGAGCGTATCTGGCTACCCCAGGCGATTTCGCCCTTCTCACCGTACTGGCGATCGATCTCGGCGCGCTTCTTGTCCGCCTCAAGTTGGTAGAGCTTGGCCTTGAGCATCTGGAGGGCGAGTTCACCATTTCGTCCCTGACTGCGCTCGGCCTGGCAAGCCACCACGATGCCGGAGGGAACGTGACGGAGTCGGACGGCGGTCTCGACCTTGTTCACGTTTTGACCGCCCTTGCCACCTGAGCGGTAGGTGGATCGCTCGATATCGGCAGGGTTGATCTCGATCGGGGCGTCCTTGATCTCCGGAGTGACATCCAGGCTGGCAAAGGAAGTATGACGCCGTTTTGCCGAGTCGAACGGGGAGATGCGGACAAGTCGGTGAACGCCGCGTTCGGCCTGCAGGAAGCCGTAGGCAAACTCTCCCTTCACCTCGAGGGTGACGGACTTGATGCCGGCCTCCTCCCCCTCCTGAATGTCGACCACGGAGGAGGTGAAGCCGCTGCGCTCGATCCAGCGCTTGTACATGCGCATGAGCATGTCGGCCCAATCGCATGACTCGGTTCCTCCGGCTCCAGAATTAATGGTCAGGTAGGCATTGGCCTTGTCGAACTCCCCGGAAAGAAGTTGCTGCAGTTCGAACTTCTCGATCTCCGAGGAGAGGGAGTGGAATTCCTTGGCGACTTCCGACGAGGCTTGAGCTTTAGACGATGGATCGGGCTCCTCGAGCGCCATTTCCTTGAGGATCTCCAGATCTCCGACGCGTAACTCGAGTTGGGCGAGGGGGCCGAGTTTGGCCTTGATCGCGGAGACGCGTTCCATGTCCTTTTGGGCTGACTCGCGGTTATCCCAGAAGCCTGGTTCTGCCATGCGGGCCTCAATACCCGAGAGTTCGGAGGCTAATGAGGGAGCGTCAAA
>RFPR01000192.1 GCA_009928265.1 Pseudomonadota bacterium
CGGAGGAAACCAGAATCCCCTCACCGACGCCGACAAGCAGTTTTTCCTTGGACTGATCCATGCGTTCCTCAAGCTCCTTCGCCATCATCGCCGAGGATTGCTCGAACACGCCCGTGTTTCTCTGGGAAAAATTAAGGCCCGTGGAGGCGCAGGGCGACGGGTAGGAAAATGGTGAGTTATATGGTTGAGCAAACCCCGGCTTCGGGGTGTTGCGGTAGGATTGCGGGGGAACATTCGGGAAGTTTTCCATCGTGGGCCCGGCGCACCCGATGATTTGGGTGAGCACGGGCTCACCCCCCCAAAAATATGTCATGCTGGTGATCCCGTCGGTGGTTTGCCTGACGGAGTTATCCCCGATTCCACCGCTAGGACCATCGTCGGAGGCGACGGTGATCGCCCCCGCGTAACTCCAAGGGCCAAGCGGTTCCGGCATTATTTTCGGGAGTAGTTGAGGATGCAGATGACCGCAATCACCCCGGCGACCGCCCCGGTCAAAAGGCCGAGCGTGAAGGCCGTGCCTTGTGTCCCCATCTTGAGGGTGATTTCCTGCATCGGATCGGGATTCTGGATGGTTTCTTCGGCCATGTTTTTTATGTAATGCCCAAAACCCAGGGAGTCAATACTCCTCGGCGATTGCCGAGGGGGGAAGGTTGGGGAATGTGTAGGGATAGTCCGGCACGGTGGGGCGAAGGGGATAGAGCTCGAGGTCGGACCCGCGCAACGGGGGAAGGATCGTTTTCCCGCTCCTTGCCATGTCGGAAAGGGTTTTCAGAATGTCCTCCTGTTCCCCACCAAAGACGGAAAACAGGGCGTTTTTTGCGGAGGCATAGACGACATAGGGGGTTCCAAAAACAACCATGGTCACGCCGGAAATCTGGCCCGTGCCAAGCGGTGCGGAGAAGGCGCGGCCTTCCCCGGCAAGATAACCAGCCTCCCCAATCATCCCAATCATGCCGGAAAGACCCCCGGAGGCGATCTTCGTTGCTGGCGGGATGATCGGACTCACCGCTCCGCCCCCGGGGACAAAGGTAATCGTCGTCTCCCCGATGATCCCAAGAATCTCAACCCCCGCACTGGTCTGGCGGGCGATCTCAATGGTCGCCTGATAGTCTTGCCCGCGATCCAACATATTTCCCGCCTCCTCAAGACCGTGGATGGACGACTCTATCGAGGCGGTCGCAAGGGTGGCCTGACCGAATTGTTCCAGAAACATCATAAAGTCGCCGGAACCCTCCAAGGTCTTTGAGGCGGAAATGACCGCCTTCTGGATCAGCCCGACATACGGGACGAGTCCCCAATCCGGGTTGAGCGAGGAGGAGATTCCCACCGATGTCGAGATGGCCTCCCCGGTCGCCATGTAATACTGCGAGGTGGCGATGTAGTTCAGAACCCGGGATGTCCCCGACAACCCGACGGTGGCTTGCGCCAAGGCAAACGAGCGTTCCATGTCGGACTTGAACTTTTTTTGGGCTTCCACCATGTCCATGACCGCCTCCGATCTCTGGCGCATGGCGGAATCCGTGGCCGATGATTGGGATGCCACTTGGGACTCAAGCTGTTCGGACTCGGCCTGCTTCGCAAGGATTTCCTTGGCGACATCCACCGCATCCTCCCCCTTGGAATTGTAGGAGTCAATGTAACCGGACAACTCGGAGGTGCGGGCGGAAATGTCCCGTTCCACCGAATTGACCGCCGACTTTGCGTTGGCGACATCGGCGGTGGCCTTTACGATGGCATCCCTCTGCAACTTTGAGCCGGGGATTCCGGCGGGAAAATTCGCCCGGTTTTCCGCATATTGCTTGGCGAGGTTTGCGGATTCCAGTTTTGCGTTTGCGCTGGCAAGGGATGTTTCCAGAGAGGAAATCTGGGAGGAAATCGCATTGATCGCCCCGAGATCAGGGGCCATCGAAAGCCGGATCGAGTCAAGCTCGGCCTTGAGGCCGTCAAGCTCCCCGGCGATCCCGAGGATTTTCGAGGAAAGCTCGCCGATGTTGGAATAGGATTCCGCCAGACGACCCGTCGAGGCGTTGGCCTTTTCCCGGGCCGAGTTGATCGCTTTTCGGAAGTCGTTTTTTGCGATCTCCCCCGTGGCGAACGAGGCAAGGGAGGAAACCTTGGAAAGCCATAAAAACGCCAAGGATGCGTCGCGAAGTGCCTCGGGAATCTCCCCTTCCGGGGGAACCCCGGCGCAAAGTCCGCCGTCCCAATTTGGCCGATAAACCACCGAGCCGTCGGGGGCCCGGACGGGGACCTCGCAGAGCAGGGGATCGCCCGGGCTGACCGCCTTGGCCTTCGCCAGAAGTTCCTCCGGGCTCTGCGGTTCGCTCGGGTCACTCATCCCAAGATTCGGGGATTATTTCCGCAAAAGAAGGAATCCAAGACCCAAGGCCCCGACAATCGCCACGGGCAAAATCCAAGAATTTTGTTGCGCCTTCTGCACCTGCGGGGCCAAGCCGGGATAAAGCTGGCTGATGGGATAGTAGGAACTGCGCCCGCCCTCGGTGCGCTGGATGACCGGGATGTTGGAACCCGGGATCATCACCAGCTTGTCCTGCGGGTTGTCCTGCGCGATGATGTTCTGGATTTCCTTGTAAGTCCCAAGCCCGATTTCGGCGAGTTGCGGAAGGTTTTGCGTGAACCCGGAGAGGAAGTCACCGAGGCTGGAAAAAAAGTCAAAGTCGGAGGAGGTGGCCCCGGCATTGGTTCCGCCCCCGGTGGCGATAAGCCCGCCCCCGGAGATGTAGTCATCGAGGTTGAACCCCGAGCCCGTGTTTCCCGTCAGGTCGCTGGAAAATCCGAACGGGTCGTTCGGGTCCCCGGTAAAAAGTCCGAATGTGTTCATCGTTTTTTGTCCTGTATCCCCGATGGGGACGGACGCAAGTTATTTTTTTTCGACAAATCCTTCGACAGTTTCGCCCCCATCAGGATGAGGGTGACGAAGGCGAGCCCGTAGCCGAGCCCGTTGGCCCAATCGGGGACGCCCGGGATGGGAGGAAACCCGGCAAAATAGACATTCT
>RFPR01000193.1 GCA_009928265.1 Pseudomonadota bacterium
GAGAAATCGGCGAACTGCATCTCCACGATTGGCCTCATGCCCTCCACGGCGGCGCCGATCGCCAACCCAACCATGGCATCCTCGCTGATCGGGGAATCGAGGACGCGTCCCGGGAATTCCTTGGCAAGGCTCTTGGTCGCCTTGAAGGCCCCGCCAAACGTCCCAATATCCTGACCGTAAAGGAAGACCCTCGGGTCGTCGGCCAGCGCCTTGCGCTGCGCAAGACGGATCGCCTCCAGATAGGTGATGCTGCTCATCGCTCCCCCTCCCTGCCCAGTACGGCGAAGGCATTCCAATCCTCATCCACGGGATCGGGAGCGGGTTCGCGAAGTACCTTTGCAGCGGTTTCCTCAACCTCGAGCGACACGGCATCGCGCCATGCCACTGCCTCCTCATCGTTCATCCATCCTTTTTCGATCAGCGATTCGCGGGCCAGCAGGAGACAATCCCGGCCAAGTTCCGATTTCTTAAGGCTCTCGGGGATGTAGGAGGCGTCGTCATGCTCCCCATGGCCGACAAGTCGGAGAAGATCTGCGACCACAAGCTGGGGCCCCTCACCGGAGCGTGCCGCAGCCACGGCCTCGCCGATCACCCCGAGACAGTCGATCAGGTCGTTGCCCACCGCACGGCGTCCGACAATCCCGTATCCCGCTGCGCGTGCGGTGAGATCCGGGCATGCGAACTGACGGTCATTGGGTGTGGAGTAGGAAAACTGGTTATTGGCGACCACGACCACCAGCGGGAGTTTCTCCACGGCGGCCATGTTGAGACCCTCGTGAAAACTCCCGGTCGAAGTTCCCCCCTCGCCGATGCAGGTGGCACCCACCACGCCGCTCTCTCCGCGGAAACGCCGCGCCACAAGTCCGCCGCAAACCGTGGAGACCATGGCACCGAGATGACTGATCATCGCGTGATATCCCTCGGAGGGACGCCCTCGGTGGATATTTCCGTCGCGGCCGCGCATCGAACCCAGAACAGAGCCGAGATAGGTGCGCAAGGTGTCAAGAATCGTGTCTCCGAAGGCGAGGCGACCAGCCTGATCACGGATCAGAGGCGCGTAGATATCACCTCGACGGAGGTGAAGGCCGAGCGCCACGCTGAGCGCCTCCTGACCACGACCGAGAAAGACACCACCAACGATTTTTCCCGAGCGGTAAAGCGCCGCGAGCTTCTCCTCCAGCAGACGTGCCTCAAGCATCGTGCGGTAGCCCTTGCGGGCAAGTTCGCGGGTCACGCCCGCGCCGTTTCCGGCAGCGGTGTCCTTGGTGCTTTTGGATGAGGACTTACCGGGGGTCTTGGAGGCAGGGGAAATTCCTGTCTTGGGCGACTCCTTCGCCTTGCGCGGACTGGTAACACTACCCTTACTCATGACGTGAGGATAGGGGAGGTGAAGCGTGCTTGCAAACCCCGTTCGGTGACCGGTCCGCGGAATCCACTCAGCGGATCGATTTCCAAAGAAGGATCAGGATGAAGGTCAGGACACCGCAAAGCAGCAAAAACTGAACCCGCGCGGCCCTCTGCTCGGGCAGGGTCATTCGGCGCCCGGCGACGCTGGCCTTGAGCGCCACATGGCGCTTGTCGCGGCGTTTTCCGAACACATCGTCGGTGGCCGTGCTCAGGGCCCGTTCACGGATCATTTCACGCTGCTTTTTCTGGCGTTCGGCGATCTTCCCGGGGAGTTCCGCCATCTCCTTTTTCTTGAGCTCCTCGAGCCTGCGGAGTTCGGCCTCCTTCCTGCGCAGTTCCTGCAGGTCCCTCTCGATCCGAAGACGATCCTCATTCAGTGAGGAGGAGACGCGTGTCTTGGGCGCGGAGGAGGGTTTCGAACCGCGCCGTCCGGAGGGGGAAGGGAACGCCATGACAGGACGTAGTTCAGCGGGCCGCGGTCATCAGGTGCCAGATCCAGGCGATGAGTGCGATCGTGCCGAGAATCAAAAGCGGAAGAGTGAAGGCCACCCCGCTGCGGAGCCAGTAAGCGAATCCCTGGTCACCGAAATCGGAAGCAAAGGATGCGGCACTGTCGCCGGGGAATCCTCCCTCCGGGTCGGCCGTGGGAGCGATCTTCGCATGCGAACGGGCATAGGCACTGCGGGCCTCGTCAACCGTTCCGAGAGCACGCGTCAACTCACGCGGCAGGTCGCGTCCTGTCCATGACTTGGGATCGATCTCCTCGAGATTGCGGAGATTCTCGGCAAAGGAATCCTGAATTCCGTGTAACTGCTCGAGACGGCGCTGAGACTCCTCGGTTTCCCGCTGCACAAGAACCAGGGCGCGGGAGAGTTTGTCGGAGATTTCATTGCGTCCGCGCTCAAGCTCTTCCTGGCGGCGGGTCAGATCCTCGAGGCGCTGCTTCTCCTTCTCAATCTGGTCCTGCTTCTGGCGCAGTTGGAGCAACTCGGCCTGGGCGCGCTTAACTTGGTCCTGAAGTTCCTCTGCAGAGGCGGCTTGCTCGAGATCGAGCAGTTCATCGTGGTTTTCTTGAAAGTCTGACATGAGCACTACCCGTAGCGTAGTTGATGCCTTTTGACTTCAAAAATCTTCCATTAGCGGGATTTTTTTAGCCCAAGGGGATATCTTGGGCATGAGGGGTAGTTCGACCCCGATCTCTGGATCAGTCCCCGGTCAACGACTGCCAAAAATAGCTGAGCCGACCCGGACCAAGGTCGCCCCCTCCTCGATTCCCACCGCGTAATCGCCGCTCATCCCCATGGAAAGGGTCGGGAAGGAAATTCCCGCCCGTTGAGCAAGGCGATCGCGCAACTCACGGAGCAATCGGAAATGAGGCCTGGAGGCCTCTGCTTCCGGAGCCAGCGGAGCCATCGTCATGAAACCCTCGATCTGCAGTCGCGGCAAGGCCAGCAGTTCATCCAAATGACGCTCCAAAACCTCAGGATCAAACCCATGCTTGCTCCCCTCCCCTGAGACATTCACTTCCAGAAGGATCCGGGGAAAGACCCCTTCTTCCGCGGCAA
>RFPR01000194.1 GCA_009928265.1 Pseudomonadota bacterium
GATGCGGGGATAGGGACGCTTTCCCTCAAGCGACTCGATGAGGCTGGTCTCCTCACCGCAGATGTAGGCCCCTGCGCCCTGATGGACATGGATGTCGCAGTCGAATCCTGATCCGAAGATGTTCTTGCCGAGGTATCCCTTCTCACGAGCCTCCTTAAGGGCCTGGGTCACAATCCCGGCGGCCTTGGGGAACTCGCAGCGGATGTAGATGTAGGCGAGGTTGACGTTCAGCGCGTAGGCCGCGATGAGCATCCCCTCGATGAGCTGGTGCGGATCGTTGTGAAGGATGTAGCGGTCCTTGAAGGTGCCGGGCTCGGACTCATCACCATTGCAGGTGATGTAGTGCGGCTTGCCATCGTCACGACGGATGAAGCCCCACTTCACGCCGCAAGGGAAGCCCGCGCCGCCACGGCCGCGGAGATTGGCCTTCTTGACCTCCTCAATGATCTCCTCGGGCTTCATGCCGAGGGCCTTCTTGATCTGCACATAACCCCCGTGCTTCACGTAGCAGTCGATGTCGGGCGTGTAGCCCTGGGTCCAGGCGTTCTTGAAGACAATGCGGCGCTCCTTAGGATGGGGAGGCAGTGAAAGGGATTTCATGGTCGTGTTCCGGGTTGGAGTCCTTTGCGTGGGATCAGTTGTACTGGCCGAGGATCGCGGCGGTTCCCTCCGTGGTGATATCCTCATGGAGGTCGTCGTTGACAAGCGCCACGGGGGCGGATCCACAGCTCGCGAGACACTCGACGAACTCGACGCTGAACTTGCCATCGGGGCTCACCGGCGGGGTGTGACCGTGCGTCGGGGCCTTCGGATCGATTCCGGCGGCCTTGCAGAAGGCTTCACGCACCTCGTAGCTACCAGCCAGCGCGCAGGAGAGCGTGCGGCAGACGCGGACGCTGACACGGCCGGCCTTCTGCTGGCGGAACCAGGGATAGAAGGTGACGAGTTCGAGGATATTGATCGACTCAAGCTCGAGGCGCTTGGCGATCCAATCGACGCCACTCTCGTCGACGAATCCAAAATGGTTCTGCCAGAGGTGAAGGAGAGGTAGGGAGGCGCTCCTTTTGGAAACCGGATAGTGGGTCACCGCCTCGTCAATCTTGGCAAGAAGGTCCGCGGGGATCTGATCGGCCTGACGAGGACCGGCGGAAAGTGCAGCATGCGTGCTCATGAAGACTGTAAGAAAACCAAAAAGCACCCCGCTCGGAAAGAGGGAAATGGTCTACTGATAAGAGCAATCGGGCAGCGGGAACCATTAGGAGTTTTTGATTGCAGCAGCGGGATGCGTATGGTTTTCTTTTCCCCCCGTTGATCCAGCGTAGCTCAGCGGTAGAGCGGTCGGCTGTTAACCGATTGGTCGTAGGTTCAAATCCTACCGCTGGAGCCACTTTTTGTGAGAGCCGTGATCAGTGATCACAGCAACAGATCGTCGATCATGACGATGAGATCCTAAAAATAAGCATCAGTTGATGCAGTCACCGATGAACCAGTTGCCCCGGACCGAAAGGTAATCAACCCTACTCAGACTGCTTCCTGCGGAGCCAAACTTTCACGACCCCCTTCATGCGGGTCAAGAGGTAGTAGACAGTCTGGCTACGGAGACGGACGAGTTCAGCGCCGACAATTCTCGGGACAAAATCAGCTGGTATCTCAAGGATCTCCTCGGGGGTAATGCCGTCGAGCCCCTTGCAGAGGATGGAACTCATCGCCTTGGTGAGCGTCTGCACCTGAGGACCGAGCGTTACCCGGAAGTGCGCACCACCGGCGTCATCGATCCTCAGGAAGACTGCCACCGTGTCGGTGCACTCCTCGTCTTTGCGGATATCCTCGAGATCGAAACTCTCCCCCTCCAACGGTTCCTGAGCCCTGGCCTGATCGGAATAGGCGATGAGGGTCTCCCGCTTTTCCGGGTCGGGAAGCCCCTCGAACAGCGAGATGATCGCCTCCAGTTTGGCGGGATAGCTCATCGGTGCTCAACCTACACCGACTTCTCGATGGGGGCGCCGACGCGATTCCCCCACTCGGTCCAGGAGCCGTCGTAATTGCGGACTTTGGTGAATCCGAGGAGGTAATTCAGGACAAACCAGGTGTGGCTCGAGCGCTCGCCGATGCGGCAGTAGGCGATGACGTCATCGTCGGTTTTCAGCCCGAGATTCTCCAGATAGATCGCCTTGAGTTCCGCAGCGCTTTTAAAGGTTGCGTCGGCATTCACCGCCTCTTTCCAGGGAACGCTGCGTGCGCCGGGGATATGACCTCCGCGCAGCACACCTTCCTGGGGATATTCCGGCATGTGGGTCACGAGGCCCTTGAACTCTCCGGGGGAGCGAACGTCGATGAGCGGGCGTGAACCCTTGCTCTGCGCAAGCGCATCGTCGTAGAAGGCACGGATCTCCCGGTCCAGTCGTGCAGAGGGAACAGGATAATCGACGGGAGCGAAGGCAGGCACCTCTCTGGTCAAGGGGCGGCCCTCGGCGATCAACTTGTCGCGACCACCGTCCACGATCCTGACCTTGGTGTGACCGAAAAGACGGAAGACCCACAGGGCGTAGCAGGACCACCAGTTGGACTTGTCCCCGTAGAAGATGCAGGTGGTCTCAGGGGTGATGCCGTTTCTGCGGCATAGCTCCGCGAACGCCTCGGGCTGGATATAATCGCGGACAGTGTGGTCCTGAAGATCGCGCTGCCAATCAATGTGCACGGCGCCGGGGATATGCCCCACGTCATAGAGAAGGACATCCTCGTTGCTCTCAATGATCCGGATCCCCTCATCCTTAATGTGATCGGCGAGCCATGAGGTGGTGACCAGAACTTCAGGATGGACGTAATTGCTGTCGATGCTCATCCGACGATGCTACTAGCACGAGCCGACGCGGTCAAACAACCAACCCGAAAGAGCCAGCTTGGGTTTGTCCCTAGAAACGAAAAACGGGTGACGGAGCATGCTCCGTC
>RFPR01000195.1 GCA_009928265.1 Pseudomonadota bacterium
GAACACCCTGCGGCGCCAAAATTCCAAGCCTACCTACTCAGACGAATTTGCCGGGATTCAGGATATCCTTCGGATCGACCGCTTTCTTGATCAGGGAGTGGAGCTTGCGAAGTTCGGGAGTGGTTGCCTCGTTCCACCAGCGTTTCTTGGCGATGCCGATGCCATGTTCCCCGGTGATGGCTCCTCCCCAGGCAATCACCTGACGGAAGAGCGCGTCGAGCGTCGCCTCGATCTCCTTGGGGCGTTTGCTTTGCTGTTCCTTGGAGACCATGATGTTCACATGGATGTTGCCGTCGCCTGCATGGCCGAAGCAGGCGATCGGGAAGCCGGTCTTTTTCTGAAGCTTCTCTGCGAAGGCGATCAGGTCGACGAGTCGGCCGCGGGGAACGGCAATGTCCTCGTTGAGCTTGGTAAGTCCTGTGGCCTTCAGGGAGGCAGAGAAAGCGCGACGCAGGGCCCAGATCCGCACGCGGCGCTCCGGGGAGGTGGCGAGTTCGACTTCCAGTGCCTTGTTCTTGGCTAGCAGAGCCTTTAGGGCTTTACCCTCACTCAGGACACTTGCTTTCTGGCCGTCGAGTTCGACGAGCAGGTGAGCCTTCCCGGGAGGAATGAAGCTTCCTTTAACCTCTTTGTGAGCATTGCGTGCCGACTGAAGGGTGAAGCTATCGGCGACCTCTACAGCGCATGGGAGGTAGCCGGCTTTGAAGATCGCTTGGACGGCGGCCGCAGCATCGTGCATCGAGTCGAATCCTGCGGAAAGGGTCACATGGGCCGGGGGCAGAGGAAGAAGCTTGAGGGTCGCCTCGGTGATGACGCCGAGCATTCCTTCTGATCCCACAAATATGCCGACGAGATCGAATCCGGTCTTGTTCTTGTGGGTGCGTCCACCGACCCGGACAAGCGTGCCGTCAGCCAGGGCCACCTGCAGACCCAGGACATAGGGGCGGGTAACGCCGTATTTGAGGCAGCGGGGGCCGCCAGCATTGGTGGCGATGTTACCACCGATGGAGCAGTCCTTGTAGCTCTGGGGATCGGGCGGATAGAAGAGCCCGCGCTTCTCAACCTCAGACTGGAGCACCCCGGTAATGACATGGGGCTCGACGACGGCGACGAAGTCCTCACCGCTGATCTCCCGGATGCGGTTCATCCGGTGAAGACTCATCAGGATGCCGCCCCGCAGCGGAACGCATCCCCCGACATAGCCGACGCCGGCACCCCGTGCGGTGACAGGGATATTGTGCTTATGAGCGTAGGCAAGGACCGCCGAAACCTCCTTGGCGGAGCCAGGAGCTACGGCAATCTCAGGCAGGGATGCCGCAAACCATTTGTCGGTTCCGAGTTCGGCAAGCCGCGCGGGATCTGCGATAACCCCGGCCTTGGTCGGGATTAGTTTGCGGAGATCCCGCTCCAAGTTGGAACGGGAGTTTTTGGACTTGGAGAATCGAATGGAGCGGGAAGCGCTCACATCCCCATGATCTCGTAGCCGCCGTCGACATAGATCACCTGACCGGTGATGCCGCTGCCGCCGTCGCTGGCAAGGAAAACACCGGTGTGGCCTAGTTCCTCCGTCGTGCAGCTGCGCTTTAGCGGTGCATGCTCCTCGTAGTGCTTGATCATGGCACCGAAACCCGAGATGCCACGAGCGGCGAGTGTCTGGACAGGGCCGGCGCTAATGCAGTTCACGCGGATGTTTTTGGTACCCAGATCATAGGCCAGATAGCGGGTGCTGGCTTCGAGGGAAGCTTTGGCGACACCCATCACATTGTAGTGAGGGACCACCTTGGCGGCACCGTAGTAGCTCATGGCGACGATGCTTCCACCATCGGTCATCAAGGGAGCGGCCTCGCGGGAGAGGGCGACGAGGGAATAGGCGCTGATGTCATGGGCGACACGGAAGGCCTCCCGGCTTGTGGAAACAAAATCACCTTCCAGGGCATCCTTGGGGGCGAAAGCAACAGAGTGAAGCATCAGGTCGAGCTTCGGGGTGACCTCTCGGACTTTGCCGAAGAACGTGGCGATATCGGCATCATTCGCGACGTCGCAGGGATGGAGGAAGGTGTCGGCACCGAACTCGGTCACGAGCTCCTCGACGTTCTCCTTGAGGCGCTCTCCCTGGTAGTTGAAGAGGAGGGTGGCTCCGGCCTGCTTCCAAGCCTTGGCAATTGCCCATGCGATACTGCGTTTGTTGGCGACGCCGAAAACAACGCCGACCTTACCTGCGAGGGGTCCGTTACTCATCCCCCTAGGAAGCCCGTTTCAGCCCCCCCCTGTCACGCGAAAAAGCTCTTGGGAAGGAGCCCGTGTTCAACCCCTAGGATGGAACTTTTGGTGGACTGACTTGAGTTGGCCGCGATCCACCTGCGTGTAGATCTGGGTCGTGGTGATGGAGGCGTGGCCCAGCATCTCCTGGATGATGCGCAGGTCGGCTCCCCCGGCAAGGAGGTGTGTCGCGAAAGAGTGGCGGAGTTGGTGGGGATGGATCGCCTCCTCGATCCCTGCCCGCTTGGCATAGAGTCGCACGATCTGCCAGATGCGGGCGGGGGTCAGTGCATGACCGCGCACCGAGAGAAAGATCTGCCCGCCGGATTTGGCTGAGAGCAGCTTCGGGCGGGCATTGCTCAGGTAGAATTTCAGCGCCTCAAGAGCGGCTCGGCCCACGGGGATGAGACGGGTTTTGTTGCCCTTCCCGGTGACTCGGATGACACCACCCTCTTCATCGAGATTTTCGAGGCGAACCGAGCAGGCCTCGGCGATCCGAAGTCCGCAGGCGTAGAGCAGTTCAAGGAGCGCGCGGTCCCTGATCTCAAGTGGAGTATCTCCTGAAGGTGCGGCAACGAGTTTTGCCATCTCCTCCTTGGAGAGAGGCTGCGGCAGGGTATGGGGAAGTCGAGGCAGTGGGAGCTTCTCGGCGGGATCGCTTTGGA
>RFPR01000196.1 GCA_009928265.1 Pseudomonadota bacterium
CCGCAAGAACGGTCAGCCCGCCGTCTTTGCCAACCTCGTCCTCTTTGACAAGCCCGACTCCCACGGGAATGACGGATTTGTGAAGCAATCACAGACCCGCGAGGAGCGTGAGCGCGGAGACTCCCAGCTTCCGATTATCGGGAACTGGAAGCACCTCGGAGAGAAGCGCCAGGCCGCCCAGCCTACGGCCACTACCCCGGTCAAGGCAGAGTCCACCATGGCCGAGGATGACATCCCGTTCTGAGCCATGAACGACGCCATTTTCACCGCTGCTACGGCGCTCACGCTCCTAGTGCTCTTCTTCATCATCCCGAAATCCTAACCCCACCACCACCCGAATCCATGAAACTAAAAACAACTGCATTATCCATCTGCCTGATCGTTACAGGCTGTGAATCCCACCAGGAAAGCCAGGCCATTTACGATGCTTGGTGCAGGATGAATCGCCGCACAGATCTATCCTTCTCTGATTGGAGCATATTGCGGAATCACGACATGCTCCCAGGGCAGGCCGAGCAGAAGGCTATTAAGGAAGCTCAGGCTGCACAGATGATGTCTGCTGCTGCGATTGGAGTATCCGCCGCTGGCGCTGTGCGTTGCAAGTAACCACCCCTATCCCCCATCACCCATCCCTGATAATCCATGACACCCACCACCTACTCCTACAACTCCTACGAGTCCCTGAATGCCAAGCCCGCGCCTGAATCCGCCCGCCATCCAGATTCTATCTTCTGGATGGTGATTCGTCTCGGGAGCTCTGGCGTCACCAAGATTGACGCCCATCCGACCCGTGAGCATCCCACCTATGAAGAGGCGTGCGCCGAGGCCGAGCGCCTGGCGGCCAAGCACCCGACCCATGCGAGGGGGTTTGCCGTGCTCAAGGCCTGCCGGATCGTAAAGGCCGAGGTGTCCATCGTGAGGAAGAACCTCGTATGAGCAACGACATCATCAGCGGAGGGATCCCGTGGAATAGCGACGCCGAGCGCGGAGTCCTCTGCTCCGTCATGCTTCAGCCCGAGTGCATGGAGGAGTTGGGAGACCTGACCGGAGACCACTTCCATCACCCGGCCCACATGGTCATTTGGGAGTGCCTGAAGCAACGCTTCCTCGACCGCAAGCCCATCGACCTCATCAGCGTCAATGACGCCATCGCCGACCGCCCCATCTTCAAGGACAACCCGGCCTACCTCACCGAGATAGCCATCTTCATCCCGACAGCGGCCAACGTCATCGCCTATGCCGACATCCTGCGCGACAAAGCCATGCGCCGCGCCATCCTGCGAGCGGCCAACGAGACCGCCCGGCTGGCCGTCGAGAGCGTGAACGAGCCCCACGTCCTGCTCAACGAAGTCGAGGCCCGCTGGCTCCAGCTCCGCGGCGGGACCAAGGCCGAGACATCGCTCAAGCACATCCAGGGATACGTCATGGAGGCCATCGACGGCATCGAGGCCACCTACAAGAACCGCGGGAAAACCATCGGCCTTCCGACCATGACCACCGACTTCGACCGCATGACCGGAGGACTGCGCCCCGGCCAGATGGTCGTCGTGGCGGGACGCCCCGGCATGGGCAAGAGCGCCCTCTCCGTCCAGTGGGCCACCTCCATGGCCGAGGCGGGCTTTCCCGTGGCCGTGTTCTCACTGGAAATGACGGGAGTGGATCTCGCCAGCCGGATGATCTGCACCGAGATGCCGCTCGATCTCAAGCGAGTGCGCGACGGATTCATGGGGAAAAGCGACATGCAGCGCATCCCCGTGGCGGCTTCCAAGATCGGGAACCTCCCCCTCCACATCGACGAGACCCCGAGCCTGAATATCTTCGACTTCAGGGGCAGGGCGCGCCGCGCCGTCGTCAAGCACGGGGTCAAGTGCATCGTCGTGGACTACCTCCAGCTCATGCGGAGCACCAGCAAGCGGGCTCAGGAGAACCGCGCCTACGAGGTGGCGGAGATCAGCATGGCGCTCAAGGCCACGGCCAAGGAACTCGGCGTCCCTGTCATCGCCGCCACCCAGCTAGGGCGCAATGCCGAGGAACGGAGCGCCCCCAAGCTCGCCGACCTCCGGGAATCGGGCCAGATAGAGCAGGACGCCGACATCGTGGTGATGCTCCATCGTCCCAAGAAGGGGCTCAAGGACAAGGACGGCAACAACATGGATGATGGCAGCGTCGAGCTGATCGTCGCGAAGCAACGCAACGGCCCGGTCGGCACCGTGAATCTCAAATTTGAGGCCGAATACACCCGGTTCAACAACACCACCGAGGCCCTCTACACCAACAACAAAGAGAAACGCCAGAAATACTAACCATGAAAAAAGTGAAAAGTGGAAAAGTGAAAAGTGGAAAGGTGAATCCCATGTTCACCCCGGCGCATGTCGCCTACATCGCCTCGCTCAAAGAGCGCATCAAGGAACTGGAGGTCCATCTCTCCGGAAAATCCCCCAACTCCATCCTGTCCGAGGCCGAGCATCTCACCACAGAGGACCGGCAGGATTCCTACGGCCACCCCGCCCACGATTACGGACGGGTCAGCGCCGCGTTCAATGCCCTCACCGGCCACAACCTGACTACCGAGGAGGCCATCCTCTTCATGGTCTGCGTCAAGATGGCCCGAGAGGCTTACAGGCCCAAGCGGGATAACCGCGTCGATGCCGCTGGCTACCTGAACTGCCTCGACATGGTGGTACAGGCCCGCGACCAGGGACTACTTTCCACGGGCAGTCAACCCAGCAGGCCGGTGGCCGCTGGGCTCCAAGGTGCGGGAGAGACTGAAAAGGCCGGGCCAGCCGTCCCCGTGGCGACTTTGGGGAAATGAAGAATATGGGACTCAGGAACTCAGGAAAAACTTGCCCTATCTGCGGGTTGGAAAAAGTGATTGGAGAACCTCGTTATCTTTGCGGGTCAACTTGTCATGAGGACGGAAC
>RFPR01000197.1 GCA_009928265.1 Pseudomonadota bacterium
GATGCATCCGATCTTGATCCAGAGCCGCACCGCCTCCACAAAACCTGGCCTCACGGGAGAGCTCATGCGCGGGGGTCAGCTGAACAGCGGCAACTCAGCCGTCGGGTCGGGGGCGCCCGGTGATTTCCTGCGCGTCCCGGCCAGCGCGGGGCGGCCCTCGGCATTGAGTTCGGCCTTCTCAAGGTTGGTCAGGATTTCACGGGCTCGCTCAACGACTGTGGAGGGAAGACCAGCGAGTCGCGCCACTTGGATGCCGTAGCTCCGGTCGGCAGCCCCCTCCACGATCTTACGCAGGAAAATGATGCGGTCGTTCTGCTCCCGCACGGCAACGTTGAGGTTCCGTACCCCTTTACGAGTGCGCGCCAGATCGGGCAGTTCGTGATAGTGCGTGGCAAAGAAGGCCCTGCAACCCGTCACGTCATGCAGGTGCTCCGCGACACTCCAGGCAATTGAGAGTCCGTCAAAGGTCGCTGTACCCCTTCCGATCTCGTCGAGCAGGACAAGGCTTCGGAAAGTGGCATTGTGCAGGATGTTGGCCGTCTCATTCATTTCGACCATGAACGTCGAGTGCCCCTTGGAGAGATCGTCGCTTGCCCCGACTCGGGTGAAGATCCGGTCGGCTACGCCGATGCGTGCCGAGGCGGCGGGGATCCAACTCCCCATCTGAGCCATGACCGTGAGCAAGCCAACTTGGCGTAAGTAAGTTGATTTACCCGCCATGTTGGGTCCGGTGATGATCCCCATTCGCAGCCCCGAGGCATCGAGGTCGGTGTCATTCGGGACAAAGGCCTCGCCGCCTGCGCGCTGGTCGAGCACGGGATGACGGCCATCGCGGATCTCGAGCACCGTCGAGTCATCTACCACGGGACGGGTATAGGCGAAGAGTCTTGCGGTCTCGGCAAGCGATCCGAGAGCGTCGAGCGCACCGGCCGAGGCGGCTGTCTCCTGCAGCGAGGCGACCTGATCGAGCACCGCTGTGCGGAGACGCTGGAAAATCTCGACCTCCAGGGCGCGTGCCCGCTCCTCGGATCCAAGGATCTTTCCCTCCATCTCCTTGAGTTCCGGTGTGACGAATCGCTCCCCACCCGCCGTAGTCTGCTTGCGGGTGTAATCGTCCGGAACGCTGCCGAGATTGGCGGTCGTCACCTCGATGAAGTACCCAAAGACGGCATTGAAACGAACCTTCAGCGACTTGATTCCCGTACGGGTGATCTCGCGCTCCTGCAGGGCGGCGATCCAAGCCTTCCCCTCGGTCGAGGCATTGCGGAGTTCATCCAACGCGGCGTCATATCCGGAGCGAATCATTCCTCCCTCACGGATCGTGGGCGGCGGTTCATCGACAAGTGCCGCACCGAGCAGGGCTGCCAGTTCGGGAAGCGTGTGCAGATTGCTAGACAACTTCTGAAGAAGCCCGCCGCATCCATCCAGCACGGAACGGATCGCCGGAATCGCGGCCAGAGAGGCGGCCAGCACTTGGAGATCGCGGGCAGTACCGGAGTTCTGGCTTAGTCGGGAGACGGCCCGCTCGATATCGCGAATTCCGCCAAGTCGGTCACGCAGATCCCCCAGCTTCATCGGCGAAGCGATAAAGGCACCCACGGACTCTTGGCGGGCTCCAATCGTGGCAGGATCGATCAACGGGTGCAGAATCCAGTCGCGCAGAGTTCTCCCCCCCATGGGGGTTACCGTGCGGTCGAGCGTTCCCATGAGGGTCATGGCGCGACCCGCCCGCGAGACGACCAGCTCGAGATGCCCCTGCGTGGAGGCGTCGAGCAGTAGGTGATCGGCGTGATGATGGACGCGGAGCGAACGCAAATGGGAGGCATCGCGCCGCAAAGAGCGGGTCAGGTAGTGAAGAAGGGCACCCGCAGCAGCAACGCCTCGAGGGACCTCCCCGACACCAAACCCATCGAGGGAATGCACCTTGAAATGTGAAAGCAGCAGTTCGGTCGCAGCCAGAGGATCGAAAAGATACGACTCCACCTCCTCGGGGCGAGCCGTGCCAAGGGGGAGGTCGCCAAGGCATCCCCCCTCACCCTCCGGCACAAGGATCTCTGCTGGCGACACACGGACCACCTCGTCGAGCAGGGCCTCAGCCGAGGGCAGTTCCGTGACACGAAACTCTCCGGTGCTCAGATCGGCGCAGGCCAGACCGAAGGCTCCGCCCGGCTTCAGCGGCGGCAGGACAGCGGCCGTGAAGTTGTGACTCTTCTCCTCGAGGCCTGCATCCTCCAGCGTTCCTGGACTCAGGATTCGCGTGATCTCTCTGCGGACAAGTTTTCCCGCCTGCACCTCACCCACCTGCTCGCACAGAGCGACGCGGCGGCCGGCAGCCAGCAACTTCTCCATGTAGCCGCGCGCGGCGTGGTAAGGGACGCCGCACATCGGCACCTCGCCGCGCTTGGTCAAGGCCACGTTCAGGATCGCCGAGGCCTCCTTGGCATCGTCGAAAAACATCTCGTAGAAGTCCCCTAACCTGAAAAGAAGGAAGGTCCCGGGAGGCAGGTCACGCCGCAGTGCGTGATACTGCTTCATCATCGGTGTTGCTTCGGAAGCCATGAGGGAGGTGTTTAGGCTGAAGACTGAAGTCTCTTAGGGGGAACAGGAATGCATCCTAGGAGTTAAGGAATGCCGTGAGGGGGCTAGTTGGGATGGCTGTTTCGGCCTGCATCGGGAGTCCGGCGGAAACCGCTTCGGCGGCGGCCTCAACGGTTTGGCGGAACGCCCGGGCCATCCGGACGGGATCACCGGCGACGGCGATGGCGGTGTTGACCAGCACGGCATCGGCCCCGAGTTCGAACGCCTCAGCCGCATGGCTGGGGGCCCCGATTCCAGCATCCACCACGACTGGAACCGTCGCCTGCTCCACGATGATCCGGATCTGCGCGCGGGTCTCGAGACCCCGATTGC
>RFPR01000198.1 GCA_009928265.1 Pseudomonadota bacterium
GGGAGCGACCCTTGCCAAGATTGGAAACGGAACCCCATATCCCGAAAAAGGCCGAGGTTGCGGATTTGATGATGCCAACCATGTTCTTGAGGATTTTCTGCCAGTCATCCGAAGCCTCCTCCGCCTGCCGGAACGCCTCGGAAGCACCCTGCGATTGCTCGACAAACCCGTCGGTGACCACGGACGACGATGCGAGGTCGGGCGCGGAAACGGCGGTTCCCACGGAAATCTGCCGTTGCAAAAGGTCGTAGGATGCCTGCGCCGTGGCGATGGCGTTGGTCAGCGCGGTCTGCGCCTGCAAGCCGAGGGATATTTTGGATTGCAGGTCGTCGTACTCCGCCCGGGTGAGGTCGGTGCCTTGGGAGAGTTCCGCCTGCGCCTGCTTCCCAACCTCGATCTGCGATTGGAGCGAGGTGAGTTGGGATCGGGAAATGCCGATGGCCGACTCCAACCCGGACAAGGTTGTCTCGCCGGAGGCGATCCGGGCTTGGAGGTCGGCATAGGTTTGTTGCGCGGAAAGGATGTCCTGCTGGGCCGTGAAATACCGGGAGTTGGCGTCCTTGAGTTGCAGGTTCAGTTGGGTCAACTGCTGGTTCATCGACTCCAAGGCTCGCGTCCCGGCGGTCTGCCTGTCGGACATGATCCGCAACTCCTCCTGCAAGGCGAGCGAGGTTGCGGAATCGGTCAGGTAGGTTTCGTTGAGACGGGTGATCTCGGCCTGAAGGTTGGACCGTTTGGCATCGAGGGTCGCAACGGAGGCTTCCGCAGTTGCGATCTGGTCGGTGAGCGTGGCAATCGAGGCTTGCGAGGAGGCGATGGTCCGCTCGGCGGAGGTGATCTTCGATTGCAGGGAATCGAGGGTTGTCTGCGAATCGGTGATCGAGGCTCGCAGGGCATCATATTGGGACTGCAAGGAGTTGAGGCTGGCGGTGGCCTTGTCAATGGATGTCTGCAAGTCGGCATTTTGAGCCAGCAGGGAATCATAGGTTGTTTGGGCGGCGGCAAGATCGGTTTCGGCGGAGGTGACGGATGCCTCAAGGATGGAAAGCTGTTCCCCGGTTGCGGTGAGGCCGGATTGCGCGGATTCCAGTTCCCGGCGGGCGGAGTCGAAGTTTGCCCGGGTCATGTCGAGGGACCCCCGGGCCAAGGCGATGTCGATCCCAAGCTGGTTTTTTTCCGCTTGGAGGGCGTTCCGGGCGGTGGTGGCCGTGGCAATCTGCGAGGTCAGGTCGGACAATTCGATTTGCTGGGATTGGAAGGATTGGAGCCGGGAGTTGTAGTCGGTGATTGCCGTGTTGAGTTCCGTTTGCGCGGTGGCGAGTCTCTGGGAGTCGGCGGTGAGGGCGTTCACCTTGGACTGATAGTCCAAGACGGCGGTGTTCAGCTTGGCGGAATTGGCCGACAGGTCGCTTTGGGACAAGCGGAGGGAAGTCTCGCGCATCGCAAGGTCGTTCCGCAACTTGAGCAGGTCGGCCCCGTAGGATTCTATGGTTGCCCGGTTTTCGGCCATCGCCTCATAGACCAAGGAAAGGTCGGCTAGGCTCGTCGAAAGGGACTCCTCCAAGCGGATCGCCTGCTCACGAAGGTCATAAAGACGGGGATCATAAACGGAAACATTTGGGGGAATGTAGGGTATGGTCAGGTCGGAAATGCTCTGCACCCCAAGCAGTTCCTCGACCGTCCATATCTTCGGGAGCGAAGGCAGGTTGATCGGGGAGAAAATAGGAACATTCGGGATGGTGAAGGAGGGAGCGGTGTAAAAAAACGACGAGAAATCGGGAGCCGTGTAGGAGGTTCCGGGCAGGGCCGAATAAGAGTAGGAATAGTCGGGCATCAGGCGTTTTCCGGCGCAAACCTGCCCGGAAGGATGTCACCCTTCGGCTCACCGAACGGGTTGGAGGGGTTGCAGGGATCGTAATTCACGATCCCCCGGTCGCCTTGGATTTGCAGGGCAACATGGTCGTGATACTCCGAGTCGTAAAGATGGAGCCCGACGGGACGCACGGCGAATCCGATGGAGTGAAGCATGGACCCGGAAAGGAGAACCTGATCGTCACAATCCCCATTTGCCATCCCGAACTTTTCGTATTCGTCGAGCATGGCGACCGGGGAGCGCACATATTCGACCCCAAGCGGGTCGCGGACATAGCGAACATTGTCCTCCATGAAGGAGGTGATGGCCCGGACCTGCCCGGAGCGGTCATCGTTGCCCACGCTGTCGCTGAAAAGGGAGGTGGTGAAACGGCGGACCCGGGGATCGACCCCGTATTCGGAAATCAGCCGGGACAGGACGGATAAAATCTGCTCGGCGTCGGTTGTGCCATAGCCGACACGATACCGCACCACCCCGTTCTCCTCGGAGATGCGAAGGGGTTGTCGGTCAAGGATTCGGTCCACGAACTCGAAAAGCATAGCGAAGCCCCCCTGTCTCCTTAAAAAAGGGTAAAGTCAAGGAAGGGTGTTCGCAGGGCCGAACCCGGCCTGTTCCGGGCCATCCCCGGACTCCATGCCCCTTCCTTGTTAATGCTTGCCGTTTTTGGGCGTTTTGACTTTGGGCTTGACCCGGGCGGTGGGAGGGATGCCGATGATGGGCTGAACCATCTGGCCGGGCTGTTCCTCCTCGACGGGCTCCGCAAGGATGATCTCACGCAACTTGTGGAACCAGTCCTTGTGCGGAACCATCTGCGGGATCGCCTTGGAGAGATTCTCCCACCAGTTTTCGTCCTCCAAGTAGTCGGCCACCGCGTCGTACTCCTCATCGGAGATGATTTCGACATACATATCGTGAACCTCGACGGGGTTGGCCTTCTGCATGGCGAACTGGACGAGAGCCGGGATGATCGACTCCATCTTTTCCTGTGGGGTCAGTTCCCGGGGCTTCTCCGGCTGGGCGGTCGCCACGGGCATCTC
>RFPR01000199.1 GCA_009928265.1 Pseudomonadota bacterium
GGATGATCTCTTCGGGCAACCTGACGGTCCCGCCGTATTGCCCGCGAACGCCCCGCTTGCGGCACGCATGCGGCCGCGCACGCTTGAGGAATACGCCGGCCAGTCGCACATCCTGGGCCAGGGAAAGCTCCTGCGCCGCGCCATCGAGGCCGACCGCCTCTCCTCGGTGATCCTGTACGGCCCTCCAGGCACCGGAAAGACCAGCCTTGCCCGACTGATCGCCTCCCGGACTAAGAGTCGCTTTGTGGAACTCAGCGGGGTCGAGGGATCGGTCGCGGACATCCGCAAGGCGGTCGGTGAAGCCGCCATCGCCGCCCGGAACGGCGGACGCACCCTGCTCTTCATCGACGAGATCCACCGCTTCAACAAAGCCCAGCAGGATGCGCTCCTCCCCGATGTAGAGCGCGGGACGGTCCGGCTGATCGGGGCCACGACCCAGAATCCCTTCTTCTCGATCAATAGCCCGCTGGTCTCGCGCTCCCAGATATTCCAGCTCCAGCCTCTTTCCGTCGACGAGCTGATCGCTCTCCAGCAGCGGGCAATCACCGACAGGGAGCGTGGTCTTGGTGAGCTCCCCGTCGATCTCGACGAGGCGGCTGCCCGCCATCTCGCCACCGTCTGCGACGGCGATGCCCGCAAATGCCTCAACGCGCTGGAGATCGCCGTCCGAACCACGCCCTACGGGCCCGACGGCCGCATCCATGTCACCCTCGACGTGGCCGGTGAGAGCATCCAGAAAAAGGCCCTCGTCTATGACGGCACTGGGGACGACCACTACGATATAGCGAGCGCTTTCATCAAAAGCCTGCGTGGCAGCGATCCCGACGCCGCCCTTTATTGGCTGGCGAAGATGCTTCACGCCGGAGAGGAGCTTCGCTTCATCACGCGACGCCTTGTGATCTTTGCGAGCGAGGATGTCGGGCTGGCAGACCCGCTAGCCCTGCCACTCGCCATGTCCGCCCAGCAGGCGGTTGAATTCGTCGGCCTACCGGAAGCGCGCATCACCCTCGCCCACGCCGTCGTCTACCTCGCGACCACGCCGAAAAGCAACCGGGCCTATGCAGCCCTGGGTCGTGCGGAGGCAGACATCGCCTCGGGCAGGACGCTGGCCGTGCCCTCCCACCTGAGGGATAGCCATTACAAAGAAGCTGCCACGCTCGGTCATGGTACCGGTTACCAGTATCCGCACGATCACGAGGGTGCCTACGTCCCCCAGGCGTACCTTCCCGAGGGGAGAACCTACTACGAACCGGGCGACCAAGGAGCGGAAATCCGGATCGCCCAGCGTCTCGCAGCATGGCGCGAGCAATTCGAAAGACCTTTGACGGGCCCTTGAATTTTGACCGTCCGGAGCGATGGTCTGGTTTCTTCCCAACAGCCTTCAGTCTTCAGCCCTAACTGCTCCTCCCAATGACCGAAACCGAGGCCGCCATCGTTCTAAACATGCTCCCGCAAGTGGGGCCTGTCCGATTCAGTCGATTACTCGAGCGCTTTGGCTCGGCTGACGCGATTCTCTCGGCAACGGGATCGTCGCTCCGGGCCGTGGAGGGAATCGGTCAGGAGGTCTCCTCCTTCATCACCTCGTGGCGCGATCATGCTGATCTCGATGCCGAATTAACCCTCGTGGAAAAAGCCGGCGCCCACGTTATCTCGCGTGCCGACGCAGAGTATCCCTCGCTGCTCCGAGAGATCCATGATCCGCCGATCGTGTTGTATGTCCTGGGGCGCCTCGAGGAGCGCGACCATCAGCACGGCATCGGAATCGTAGGCACGCGCAAGGCGAGCCACTATGCGACCGAAGCGGCAAAGAAGCTCGGCTACCAACTCGCCTACGCCGGCCTCACAATCTACAGCGGGTTGGCCCGGGGAATCGATACGGCGGCCCATCAGGCGGCCATTGCCGCGAATAGCCGCACGGTGGCTGTGCTCGGCAGCGGGCTTTCCACCATCTACCCGGAGGAGAATCTCCCTCTTGTGGAAAAGATCGCCGCCGGTCACGGCGCCCTGATCAGCGAATTCCCTATGGGGACAACGCCAACACGTCAGACCTTTCCGAAACGCAACCGCATCATCAGTGGCTGCTCCTTCGGCCTGCTCGTCGTCGAGGCCGGGCTCAACAGCGGCGCCCTGATCAGCGCCCGCGAGGCCGGTGAGCAGGGACGCTCTCTCTACGCGGTGCCGGGCAGGATCGATCAACCCGGCACACTGGGATCAAACCGCCTGATCCAGCAGGGGGCCAAGCTCGTCATCGACGCCGGGGACATCCTCTCCGATCTGCCGATGATGTTCGCCGCACCGCAGGAACTTCCAAAAAGCCGCCCGAAGGCAGGCCTCTCCGGCGAAGACCTCCTCGTCTACGAGGCGATCGGCGATGATCCGACCGATGTCGACACGATTATCACCCGCTCCGGCCTCCCGCCCGCGACCGTTTCCTCACGCCTGCTGGCACTGGAATTAGGACGTCATGTGAAGTCGGCGCCGGGCGGCCGCTTCATCAAGCTGATGTAAAAAACTTTCTCCGGAAAAAGAGCTACCGGAAATTCTCCCGTTGCATTTCGGGAAGGTTGCCATTATCGGTTCACGCCCCGACCGCTGATGCCATTTGCCTGCCGAACGGCCTTCAGTCTTCCGTCTCAAACTCTCTTCTAATGCCCAAAACCCTCGTCATCGCCGAGAAGCCAAGCGTCGCCGCAGACCTGACCCGAGCCCTCGGAGGGAAACCCGGACGCACCGAATTCTTCGAAGTCGACGATTACGTCATCACCTCGGCAGTAGGCCATCTGGTGGAGCTCTGCCTTCCCAACAAAATGACCGGAGGCAAGGGCCTCTCCTGGAAGCTCGACGCCCTCCCCATCATCCCGGAAGCCTTTGAGCTTCAGCCGATTGCCAGATCCGCAGA
>RFPR01000200.1 GCA_009928265.1 Pseudomonadota bacterium
TTTTCCTGAGTTCCTGAGTTCCATATTTTTATTCAGTAAGATCCGCCTTGGCGGACGGAGAGGATTTCGCCTTCCACATTCGTCACTCCCGAGAGGCAGAAGTAGCGGAGCACGTCGATGGGGTCCTTGAGCGCTCCGGTCTTCCCATCCGCTCCGGTCCATTCCTTGAGTGCCATGATGGTATTTTTGCATTCCTCGGAGACGTAGAGCCGTGGCTGGTTCATGGCATCGACCGGCTTGCCTGTGTCGTAGTGGAGCCAGTCGTTGATCAGGTCGATCCCCTCGTCGATGTTTGTGCCAGGCGTGGCGACGAAATTCAGTCCGATCTCGGCGCACTCCTCGATGAGCGTGGTCGCGCTCTCCTTGGCCACCGTCGCCGCATTCCCATAGCGGCTGTCCATCCACCGCTCGAAAATCACCTCCTCCTTCTCCAGCCTGGCGATTTCCTCCTTGTAGCGCTCCAGGCCGAAGCCGAAGGATTTCTGTGCGGGGCCAGGTCGGCCATCGGCTTTCTTTCCGTCCGGCTCGGCCCATGGCCCGGCGTATCCCACGCCGTCGATGTAGTCCTGCCCAGGCCATTCCCGATAGACAAAGGCTCGACCACTCTCATCGAGCAGGAGCCAGATCATGAACCAGTTCCTCCCCGAGCAGGGATCGACAAACTGGTAGCGTGTCCCCTTGGTCGGAATGCGGCTTTGCGGGATGACATGCACCTTGTCACTGAATAGGGGGAAGCGCCCGGCAATGGCCTTGGTCGGGACGCCATACGCACGGCAGAGGATCTCGGGGCGGCTGGCCTTCTCCAGCTCTTCCCTCATGCGGGCCCATCCTGCCCAGGGGTTGTTCTTGGTATGGAAGTAGAGGATGCTTGCCTTCCTTCGGACGCACTTCTGGATGACCGGGACCTTCTCGTGGTCGATCAGCGTCCGCTCCCCATCGACATCCCCGTAGATTGGGAGTAGCTCGGCCGGGGCCTCCACGATGGTCTCGGCTCCGGTAAGGTAGTCCTTGACCGTGGAGCTGTATCCCTCGACCGGCGTAAAGCTGACGAGAAGCTTCCCATTGCGGTCGAGGAGTCGATAGCGCATGGTCGTTAGCCAATCGAGCGGCACCAGCTCGTCGCACCAGATGATGTCGAGTTCACCACCCTCAATCGTCGAGACATCCTGGGCGTAGTTACGGAACCAGCACTGCGATCCATTGGGAAGGACGAAAGTATTTTCACTAAAGCCGTTCTTCTGAGAGTAGGAGATATTCGTCACCTGGGTCTTCTTGGCTGTCTTCCACTCCAGCGGCATCATGTTCCAGATGTATGGCTGCTGCATCTCGACGCTATTGGGAGCCGTCGTCTGGAAGCACCAGGCACGGGCTCGCGGTTTCTCAACCAGCGCCCGCATCACCTCGCGGGCGGCCCAGGAGGATTTTCCGGATCTATTCCCTCCCATGACGAGCACCTCTCGATCTTGCTCCAGGATCTCGCTGGCCTTCTTCCAGTGATCCGGGACAAAGCCATGGCGGAAGGGATCCTCTCGCTCCTTGCGGATCAGCTCCTCGCGGAGCTGCGCCGCAGCGAGCCACTGCTCGGGAGGCAGCGTCGTCGGCGGAACCGGCAGCGCCGGGTGCGGGGTGGGTGTCCAGGTTTTAGGCATCAGGGGAAAGGCGAAGGACGAAAGGTGCTACTTACGCATCAGTCGTGTGAGGGCTTTCTCGATAAGAAATTGCTGGAGGTAGGTGGTGGCCTCCTCGTGCTTGCGCTTCTCGCGCACTCCTCGGTCGTTGAGGATGTCGCGGGCGGCGTGTAGGGTCTCGTGGGCCAAGACGGCGTGCATCTCAGGTGTGGATTTCCACTCTGCCAGGAAGATGACGCTGCCGATTTGCTTGGTCCGCACGCTCAGGCCGTCGCTCCCCTTTAGCTCGTGGACATGCTTGGGCTTGTCGCATCCCTTCTTGTGAAGCCATGCCAAGGCGGTCCTGTGATCGACTGGCCAGACGATCCAGCAACCATCCCGGTAGATGTCAACTTCGATGCGGTGCTCGTTCATGGATGGGGAGGAACGGTGCGTCCCATTGGCCGAGCCGATAGATTCTCCTTACGAATGCGGCGAATCCCGGAACTAATCTCCGCGGCGCGCTCCGACCGGCTGAAAATCGCATCCCAGTTGTCGCGGAACTGACGGCTGAAGCAGTTTCTCGGGGACGATCCTTTGCCTGCGCTCATGGCTTGGCCTCCTTGATTAACCACTGTGCCTCGCCTAGCATGTCGCCCACACCGGCGCGGTATCCGAGCATGAAGGCGTGCTCAAAGCGCTCCATGGCGTCGATCACTCCATGGCCACCCCGGTCGAGATAGCGGATCCCCTCGGTCTTCCAGATTTGCTTCCAGAGGGGATCTTGATCGGGAATCGGTGATGGGTGATCGGTGATGGGGGCTGAGAAGTCCATCGGGATTGTGTCTTTGTCGCCCATGATGGCGGCATGACGCCGCTTGTCCTCTGCTGACTGAGCGGCGCGGCGGCGCTTTTCCTCAGCCGCCTTGTAGGCATTTTCCAGTTTGGTGTCTTTCATGAGATTTTTAATATGGAACTCAGGAAGTTAGGAATTGAGAGGGGTTTTCAGATTTCCAATCCTTCAATGAGGAGGAATTGGTTTCGTCATACCCGCAATGCATAAGGTGGTTAGCAAGCCGTTCGGCAATGCCGCAGACCTTCTGAAGTTGGCTTCTTAGCGCACTATTGATCTCACGTTCCAAGCAAAGCCGCGTGGTATAAATTACGGTTCCGTCCTCATGACAAGTTGACCCGCAAAGATAACGAGGTTCTCCAATCACTTTTTCCAACCCGCAGATAGGGCAAGTTTTTCCTGAGTTCCTGAGT
>RFPR01000003.1 GCA_009928265.1 Pseudomonadota bacterium
GCCGGTGAGCAGGACCAACTTGCCGGACTCGTCGCGTGCGGCGACACCCATGCGGTCGTCATCGGGATCGGTCGCCTGAACAAGATCGGCTTTTTCTCGATCAGCCAACTCGAGACCTAGACTCAGTGCTTCAGGATACTCAGGATTGGGAGACTTGACGGTAGGGAAAAGGCCATCGGGTACCATCTGGGCCTGCACGGGAAAGCACTCAACCCCTAGGCGGTGGAGCATCGGGACAATGATGACACCCCCCACCCCGTGAAGCGGTGTGTAGACCGTCTTGAGAGCGGGCTTCCGGCGGAAAAGCTCCGGGTCGACGATCAGCTTCTCCAAGCGCTCCATGTAGGCCTCGTCGACCTCACGACCGATCGTGATCACCTTACCCCTCTCGGATTCGGGCAGCGCCTCGTAGCTATCATCCCCGGCGTTCACCCGATCAATGATCCCCTGGTCATGCGGCGCAACGACCTGACCGCCGTCATCGAAGTAGACCTTATAACCATTGTATCCGGGAGGGTTGTGGCTGGCGGTGATGTTGATGCCGGCAGCGGCTTTCTTGAGACGCACCGCAAAGGAAAGCTCGGGCGTGGAACGCGGTCCCTCGAAGAGAAGGGCATCGCAACCGAGATCGGTCATCACCTTGGCGGCGAGTTCAGCAAACTCCCGTGAGAAGAAGCGTGTGTCGTGGCTGATCGCGATCGCGGGGCGGCCTGGCTTGCCCTCGCGGAGATGCCAGTCGCGGACATACTGCGCGAGCCCCCGGGTGGCACGCGCGATGTTGTACTCGTTCATCGCGTTGGTGCCGATGCAGGCATGCTCGGGGCGCCCGTCGGGTAGGCCGGGGCCGGCCTCGGCCTTGGTCACCACGGCGCCGATCGTCTTACCGCGAAGACCGCCGGTACCGAAAGCCATGGTGCGGAAGAAGCGGTTGTTCAGTTCTTCCCAGCGCCCCTCGGCTGCGAGTTCTGAGATCACGGTCTCGGCAAGCTTCGAAGTTCCCTTGGACAGCATCGCTCGGATGTTTTCCGCGGAGGATTTCAGAAGGGCTCCCGAGGACTCGGCGGACGCGATGGAATCAAGCAGGGTGGACATCTCGAAAGGATGAATCTAGAACCCAGAAACTTGAAAGCCGAAAGCGGCGGTATTTTTACCCGTTACAAACGTACCCATGATGGCCCTTGCTTCCCGTTTTGAAAAATACCGAGCCATCTTCTCCATTGGCCTTCAAAATACCTTCGTCTACCGCTGGAATTTCCTCCTGCGATCTCTCTTCGCGCTGATCCCGCTCTTCGGCACGGTCTTAGTCTGGCGCTCCATCTACGGAGGGACCTCGGGAACGATCGCCGGTTACGATTTCGGCGAGATGATCCTCTATTTCCTGATCGTCCTGTTAGTGGAGAATCTGATCACCCCCGCCGAGGACGAGTGGCAGATCGCCGCTGAAATCCGGGAGGGACAACTCAGCTCCCTTCTTCTCAAGCCTTTTGACTTCCTAGCCTACCGCTCCTGCCTCTTTGTCGGCTCACGTCTTCTCTACACATCCGTGACGCTCCTGCCGGTTCTCGGCGTCTTCTGGTGGTATCGCGGTTTCTTGCACGCCCCGGCCCATTCCTCCACGTGGTTGGTGTTCTTTCCCAGCCTCATCATGGCCGGGGCGATCCAGTTCCTGATCGCCTTCTCGATGGCCATGCTGGCTTTCTGGATCCTCGAGATCTCGACGGTCGTCTTCATCCTCTACTCCTTCGAATATTTCCTCAGCGGCAAACTCTTCCCACTCGATACGATTCCCGGGACAGCCGGCACCCTGCTGCGTCTACTCCCCTTCCCCTACGAGCTCTACTTTCCGGTGGCCGTGCTGATGGAGAAGATTACCGGCCAGTCGCTGATACGCGGCCTCTGTATACAGGCAACCTGGGTACTACTCTGCTTCCTTCTCGCCCGGAGCCTGTGGCGTGCGGGTATTCGCCGCTACGAGGCGGTTGGGATTTAGAAAATTCTTCAGGGAGGGTTCACGGCCCGGCAGATGGTCTGAGGTAATCGTGACAAGTGCTCCGGTACCGACACGATCGCAGAGAGTCGCGACATCGGCAGAACGCATGCGGATGCAGCCATAGCTTGCGGGTCTGCCGAGCAATTTTTCCTGAGGGGTTCCGTGGATATAGATGCCCCGGGCAAAAGCGTTGTGGTTACGGGACTCCATTCCCTCGAGCCAAAGGATCCGGGTCACGATCGGATCCCGACCGGGCGCATTGGGCTTGAGGATCTCGCCGGTGGGGACACGTGAACGGAAGACACTCCCCAAGGGGCGCCCCATACCGATCTTCACCTTCACGAAAAGTTTCCCGAGCGGCGTGGCATAACTGCCAAAACGATCGCCGATCCCGAACCGTGAAGTTGAAACGGGATAGACGGACTCCGGCTTTCCGTCGGTCTTAAGCAGGAGTTGCTGATCCTTGACGCTGACCACGATCTCGTGGTGTGGATCCGATTCGGCGCGGAGACTGCCGGTTGCTACCATCAGAATGGCAACGAAATTGTAGGAGAGGGTCCGCAGGGCGCTTTGGAAAAACATCAATCTATAAGTTCATCTTATAGGATCGATTCGTCAACCCCGAGTCCTGAAAGACCCTCAGGGTGCAACAGGGCCGACCTTCAGGGAATTCTCCGTGATCACGACATGGGCACCGTTGCCCACCAAGTCATAAAGCTTGGCGACATCAGAGGATTTCATCCGGATGCAACCATAGCTGGCTGGCATGCCGATCATCGATTCCTGGGGTGTACCATGAATGTAGATGCAGCGTCTGAAAGCATTCCGGTTGTGGGACTCCAAACCATCCAGCCGGAGGATACGCGTCACGATCGGGTCGCGACCGGGAGCATTGGGCGGCAACACCTCACCCGTCGGTTTGCGTGAATGGAAGACAGCGCCGAGGGGAGCTCCTCCCCCGATTTTCCGACGTACGCAGAGATGTCCGAGCGGTGTGGCATAGCTACCCTCACGATCCCCGGCACCAAACTTAGAAGTGGAGATCGGATAGATGGCCCCGGGCTTTCCATCGGTGAGCACGAGCATCTTCTGATCAGGAATGCTAACAATCAGGCGGTGATGCGTGTCGGCGCAACCTGACAAGAGCAGAACGAATCCGCAAGCAAGGGCAACGGCAATGCGAGTCGGGTTCACCGCAGTGCTTCCGCAACCTCCGTCGCGAAGTAGGTGAGGATCATGTCGGCACCTGCCCTCTTGATGGCCAGCAGCGCCTCGTCACGCGTCGAGGCGTAGTCGAGCCAGCCGAGTTTTGCGGCCGCATGAATCTGGGCGTATTCACCCGATACCTGATAAGCAGCCAACGGAAGATTGGTCGCCTCACGGATCGCCCGGATCACGTCAAGATACGGACCAGCCGGTTTGACCATTACCATATCGGCGCCCTCCTGCTCATCGAGTTCCACTTCAAGGATGGCCTCGCGCACATTGGCGGGATCCATCTGGTAGGTCCGCTTGTCAAGAGGGGCTGAGACCTTGCCACTACCCACCGCATCGCGGAATGGGCCGTAGAAAGCGGATGCATATTTGGCGGAGTAAGCAAGGATACCCACTCCCCGATGACCAGCGGCATCAAGAGCCGCTCGGATCGCCTTGACCCGACCGTCCATCATGTCCGAGGGGGCGACGATGTCGGCTCCTGCTTCGGCCTGTGCAACTGCCAACCGACAAAGAGCCTCCACGGTGGAGTCATTTTCGATCGATCCCTTACCGTCAAGGATCCCATCATGCCCATGATCGGTGTAAGGATCCAGTGCCACATCGACGATGAGAGTGAGGTGAGGGACCGCCTTCTTTACCGCACGAATTGCAGCGAAAAGTACATTTGCAGAATCCGTTGCATGGGTGCCGGTTGGATTCTTCAGGGTAGCATCGATCCTGGGAAAAAGGGCCACGGCCGGTATCCCGAGATCAGCAACCTTCCGGCATTCCTCGGCAAGGGTGGCAACATTGTGGCGGACAACTCCCGGCATCGAGGCAATAGGCTCAGGCGCCCCATCACCCGCTTGCACAAAAAGGGGCTGAATCAGATCCTCGGGACGCAAGACCGTTTCACGGACAAGAGACCGTATGAATGGTGTCGTACGGTTACGACGCATCCTGCGAACCAGATCGACTCCTGCATTGGTTGCCATGGCCGATATCTTCATCCAGTCCCGTGTCTAGTCAAGGAAGGGTGAACTTTGCTTGAATTCAGCCACGCTTCAGGCATCTTCTTCCCTCCCACTCACGACCCTATCGTCCAGTGGCCTAGGACACTCCCCTTTCACGGGAGTAACACGGGTTCGAATCCCGTTAGGGTCGCCACTTCAGTGGCGATCGCCGTTTGGCGAATTCGAACCCGTAGGTTTTGACTGCAATGCCGCGATCAGCGGCATTTTTCATTTTCCGCAGGGAAACTGCAGAGCCTGCCAATGGCAGGATCATCCCGTTAGGGTCGCCATCAATTACTCCTGCACCACCTCGATCTGTTTATCGAGAAGTTGGCCTGTCAGTCGATCGATCGCTAGGTGCACCCAGAGGCGTTGCTCACCCTCCACTTGGAATTGGTCGAGACCCGTGGCCTGGGGAGGGTAGCGCCCCGTCTGCACAATCAGGTCGATCATGAGATTCCAAACGCGTGTCTGACCGGTGGATGCAAGCCCCCTGACAGAGGCCTCGCGGAAACGTTCGATGCGTATTTCAGGATCCGTTCCGTAAGTCGCAAGAACGGAGGTCAGGTCATTGGTGGAGGAAGATATCGTGTCGTCACTGAAACCGGTGTAGGAGGCGCTCCCATTGATCGTACCGCCGGAGGTATTCACCTGGGAATTCCACGATCCGGTGAGCTCCGAAATATTCATGAGGGGACCCGAGGGATAGTTGGTGGAGTGAGTCCTCGCTACCAAGGCCGAGGCAACGGCGTTGGCCAGATTGGTGGACATAGTTCCATTGACGAGGGTATTGCCGAGGTTGAACTCGTCCTTGTAGGCACCCGAGAGAATCGCCCTCAGGACCGGAACCTGGCTGGTGTTGAGATTGACCCTCCCCGCCACCATGGCCCTCGAATCCGAGGTATCATTCAGGCAGAACAGGTCGAGCAGTGCGGCGGCGCCGCTTTCAGGCACGGTAAAGTCGAGATTCCGCCATGGTGTTCCGCTGAAGACGACCCCCAACTCGGATACGGAACGGAACGGTCTATTCAGCACCACGGGGCGACCCAGATACTCGTTGGCTGCAGTGCCGCTGACGGTGGGGCTTCCGCTTCCAGAACCATAGGTTGTCGCCGGAAATGTCGGCAAACCGGATGGATTACTGCCTGTGGAGGGTAACACCGGCATTCCGCCGCCGAACGGCACATTGGCCGACATGCCGCGACGAACCACCCCGTCGGGATCCGCAAAGTACTGACTCGCGGAGGAAGGTGGATTCTGCGGGTCGTTGGTAAAGCGGTCGACCACGCTGATGGTCACGTTGGGATTGTTCTGGGAGAGCATTCCCGGACGCACTCTGCCTGTAACCCCCGAGGGGTACCAACCGGCGGCTCCCGGACCGGAATTCGTGGCCACAAGCATGCCGGGCAATTCGTCGGGACGGTCAGTCAGGACTCCGTTCTGCGACGCGGCGTTGGTCATAGCGGAAGAGGCAACAGCCGTACCGATCGGAGCGGACCATCCGGCGGCGTACAGGGGAGAGACTCCCGAGGAATAGCCGCCGGGTGACGCGCCAAGAGGGAAAGCTGAGGAGGGATCGGAGGCCCCAGCGGAGCCGATCTTCAGCATCCCGAAGCGGCTGCTTCTCGGGTCAACCGCGGCGGCGCAGAGTTCCGCACCGATGGCATTTTTCGACCATGCCGAGTTGCTGTCACGATAGAATGTCTTGTTGACGTTGTACTTGAACACCGTGGCGTTGGTGTTCGTGCCGGTGGCGGGGAGGCCGTAGCCGGTGGATGAATTGGGAGCGGCAAGGTATTTCTGGTCGTAGGTGACCCAGTTGCCGCCTGAATCCTGATACTGGAGGCTGATAAGGACGCAAGGGGAGGTGACTCCAGCAGTGCCGCCTGAAGGATACCAGACGTATCCGGAAGGCACGATGCCATCGGTTGCCGAGGAGGGAACGCCCGCGGCGATACCTTCCGAGGGAAGCGTCGCTGTGAAGGCCATCGGCACGACCCCCATGGGGATCCCCGTAAACGACCGATAGGCTGCGCCGAGGATTCCGTTGGAGGCATGCTGAGCGGCAGGGAAAAGCGAGGTGTAGGGGCCGGGTCCACTCAGTGAACTGCCGGATGGAATTCCGGGAGTGATCAAAAGTGTCGGTTCACGGAAGAGATCACCCCGTCCGAACGGAATCATGAAACTCATGGTGGCGTTGAGCGTTGTGGCTACATTGCTTTGCCATCCGAGGGTTGAGCCACTCTGCGGTATCCACTGGGTGCCGATCGTGTAGGAAACAGGCGCCAGTGTGATGGGATTCACCGTGGTGGCAATGAGTTGGAAATTCGTCGGGCCGTTGGTTTGGGAAGAGACCTGTGCATGGGGATTCCAGATTTCCGGCTCAAGCTGGACAACTCCCGATCCGGCGTTGGTGAGGGTGCCCCCTCTCATCGGCAACACGCTCACCGAGGGGGAGGAGTCCGCCGTCATCACCTTGCCCTCACGCACCCGGTAAAGGTAGGGAAGATCCTTCACCCCACGGTATTCGTTGGTGATCCCGCCGAAGAGGCTCCCGTCGTTAAACTGGATCCTCGGACAATAACCGTCGGGAGAGGACTGGGCGATGATGTTGGCCCCGATCTGCATGACTTGGGAATCAAGCGAGTTATCCCTCTGCTGGTTGTATCCTTCAGGAGTCGAGTTTGCGGCGCCAGGCGCCGCGTAGGCTTTGCCCAAGGACCCCGCCGTCAACCCTGCCTTGAGTAGTTCGAAAAAATCCGGATCCCGACCAAGCGCTGCAACTTGGGAAAGAGTTCTAATCGGTTGATTGGTTCCGGATCGATACGACCAAAAACCCTGACTGTTGGCGGCGGATCCGTTGTTCCAAGCAAGACCGAAGTAACTCTGGATTTTTGCCGCAGTCCCCTGTTGAAGGATCCCCAGAGGAGCGCCCGCGTTGGTATAGGCTGTGATGACGGATGCGGGCGCCGTTGCACTCGGCCCCTGATAGGTAAGCCATGACAGGTAACTCAGAGGAAAGCGTTTTCGGACCAAGGGGTCTCCTAAACTGGCCAAGGTTCCGTCGCTGCGGACAAAGTTCGTGGTGACACAGATCGTCAGGAAAGGGGGATTGATCTGGTTGTCCTTGCCGGCACCATCACTCCCTCCGGAGGCAACCGGCAGGATGGTCGGACGAGATGGGTCGGGAGCAATGGAGGGTTGATTGAGGTCGCGGCTGTAAGATGTGAGGTAGCGCAGCGCGTTGAGTGCAGCCGGAACGTTCCCCGGATCGGCCGCGCTTAGGAAGGAGATCAGTTCCTGACGGTTCACGAACTTGTGGTCGGTGATGGGAAATCCGGCTGCATTCGTACTGGTGGTATTCGTGCTGGCAGTCAGGAGGAAGCCGTTGGTCACCCCGAGCACCGCTGAGAGATAGGCTGAGGCACCGTCAGAAAATGTGTAGGAAGGATAGGTGCCGGAGGCATTTCCAGTAACGAAGTTACGCCATCCTGTCAGCGCGTTGATCTGGGCGGAGTTGAGACCAATCTGCTTCAGATCAGCAGAGAAGACCCCCGACTTTCTGGCCAAGGATGCGGAGACCGAGGCATTCGTCGCGGAGGGGTATCCCGCCACATTCGCATCAAGCAGGCCACCTTCGTCGAAAATCTGGTAGGCCAAGCGTCCGATCACCGTGTTGGGGTTGGTGAGGGACCAACGAAGAGAGGTGTTCCAGGCAACCGGATTGGAGAGACTCCTACTCAGCAAGATCCAGTCGGGCGGGACATAGGATGGCACGGGTGAGTAGTCCGAGGCGCTGTTCGTGTTGGCCCGAGCGATCAGGAGGCTTTTGTTCCATCGGTTGAGGGAGATATTGCGACCATTCCAGGAAAGATTCGTCGAGGAAGAGGAACAGGCCCTGATGATGCCGCTCTGGTAGTAGTTGGCACCGCTGTAGAAGGGGACGGATGCAGCACTCCGCTTGACGAGATTTTCCAATCCCGCACCTCCCGTAGATCCGGCCATATCCGGCAACATGGTGCTTCGATTAATGGGAACAAAGAGCACATTGGTGACTCCGCCGGCAACAAAATTGGTAAGATTGGACCCGTCGGAAACTTCCTGTGTCAGATCACTGACAACCATGTCGATGCAGCCGGAGGAAAAGATATTCTTTGCGGCGAGCGAGGCACTGGCATTGGCGCTTCCCCTCTGAAGGGAACTCTGGGAAAAGAACGCCATCAGCAGAAAAAGCATCAGCGTGATGATGATCAGCGTGATGACAAGGGCTGTGCCGGAGTCACGACCCATTCTGCCCGTGAATGAATGGGGATATAGCCTCATCGTTTCAGCGGGAACGTCCTGATGTACAGGCGGGCCCTGTTGGCGAGGAGAGGGGGAAGACCATTTGAGAGAGTGAGATTGGTTTCCCACCCGTTCAGGGGGATTCCCCCATTTGTCATGCAGTCCTGAAGCAAAGCGCTCATGTTACTCAACTGCGAGGGAGGGACGGTAGCCTTACTTGAAGGATCCAGCAATCCCATGGCGACCACCACGGCGGCCACATTCGCAAGACCATGCCTGGGCTTGGAAGGATTGCCTAGATAGGCATAGGAGTTGACCTGGTTGGTGCTGCCGTCGGCATTAACGGTTCCCGGTTTCATCATGAGGCCGATCTCCATGCGAAAGACCGCGGGTCCCACCACATGCCAGTAGTTGGTAGCATTTCCAAGGCACTGCGGGAGATTTGTCGTGTTGAATCCCGTGACGGACACGTTAGTGGTCAGGAAAGGGAGATCATCCCAACCCTTCGTCATCGCCATCCGTGAAAGCTGCTGATTGGTCACCATGTATCCAACCATCGAGAGGGGACTCAATCCTCCCGTCGATCCTGAATAACCGGGAGCTTGGCTGTAAAAGTAAAATTGGTCGTTGCGGTCACCTCCCCCGCTCCCATCTTGGGGAAGCCCCAGAAAAAGAGTATCCACATCCTGCCTGATCACCATGGAGGTGATGTCAGCGTCCATCCTGTCGAAGACGGAGCGCGCCTCGGCGTCCATGTCGAGACGGCGCTTCATCATGGCTGAGGAGGAGGATGTCGCTCCGATGGTCTGAAAAAGGAGCAGGACCACCATGCTGAGCACGGCAAGCGCCACCAGCATCTCCAGCAGGGTGAATCCCCGAGCGGGATCCACCCCGGACTTCATGTCAGAAATCCTTTCCGCATTCGCGGTCGTCATCGCAACGGTCGTCACGGTCACGGCGGCTGCGACGGTCGTCGTCACAGTGGTCATCGTCATCGTCGCAACTTCCGGACTTGGTGTAATTCTTGTCGCTGTCCGATTCGCCGCAACTGGATGATCCGCTTCCATTGGTGGCACTTTGATTTGGTTGGTAGACAACCTTCGCACGGTAAACGCCTCCCAACTGCATCGCACGGTTAAATGACGTGACCGTTTCAACAGCCCCCTGCGGTTTATCAGCCGAAGACTGAGGCGGCCAGAAGACCTTGATCCGGGCCGTGGTCAAGGATGAGACCGTGGTGGACGGGGCGTTGGTGATGGACACGGTGACACCGAACCTGGCTTTTCCAGGATCGGACACCATGCTGCCGTCTCCGGAGAGGAAGAGGCTGGTGGCCCCTCCCTGCCCTGAGGCCGGCAGAGTAATCCCGTACTTAGGCGAAGTCGCCGAAGAGGACGGTGTATATCTGAGATCGGAAGCCACTGACGAGAGCATCGTCGCGCAGGCGGTCTGCTCCGTGGTATCCCTCGCGATGCGGATGCCGGCGGGAAGCAGGCCCTGCATCGTGGCGACGCAGACGCCGGTGATCCCGACAGCAAGACAGACTTCGACGAGGGAGAACGCTCCCCGCGATGTCTTTGCTGACTTTTTCGTTTTCATGTTCTTTGGGGGTTGAGGGTTTTCTACTCGGTTAAGATCAGGGGCCGGGCCGCAATGCCTTCACGATGCCGTTAACGGCGTCGACCTCGACAACGGCGGTGTCCAGAGAGTTCACGGCGACCATCCCTCCTTTGGAGGGACGAAGCGCTAGATGGAGGCCTTCCGGCAGTGCTTGGGAACCTGGGAGTGAAGCGGATCCCCTCGGATCGAACCGGATGACCGCAACGGAGAATCCCGGGATCGTGGCCTTGGTATTCACCGGCCATCCGAAAGGCGCATTCACCGGGGTAACGCCCAGAAGGATCGAATTGGTCAACATGGCTGCATTGCCGAACGGGAGACTTTGATCCAGATGAAGATTCTCCATCTGCTGAAGCTTGCCGATCGGCATCAGATTGGAGGGGGCAATAACGGACGAGGGATCGGAGGGGTTGTAGCCCGGCGTGCCGTCCTTGGTTGCCACGGTCCCTATCCAGATTTTTCCGACACCGGATGTTGCCGGCAGCTTGCCAGCCGGTTGCATACCGTCTGATTCAAAGAAACCCACATAAACGTAGGTGTTGAGCTGCATCGCCTGAGAGCGGGCCAACTCGAGGATGGACTGCATGTCGGAAACCCTTCGGTTCATCGCAATTCCACCAGTAATTCCCCAGAGGGCTGTGATGGAGGCCCATGCCATCCATGCCATGATGTTGATGACCACAAGCAACTCGAGGAGCGAAAACCCAGCACGGCGGTCTCTGGAACCGGAAGTGTGGAAACTGATTCTCATCGGGGGGAGAGCGGTTGCCCCCTGCATCCTTTGACTCTTGGGAACGATGCCGCGTTCACCTTGTTTTTCCCACATCGCCGGAACAAACGACCTCTCCCCGGCGGCCGGATTTTTCCGGTCTCCTGCCCCCGTAAACCGGAGCAGTGTCTTCATGGTGCAAACTCGCACCACTTCCATCATCCGCAAGCGGAAGATTTCAATCAGGGCAATGCCGTCATCACCCTCTCCCTGCTCTCGGGCAGCCTGTGCAGCAGGGCTCCCAGCGAGCGGTAGGCGGTCACCGAGGGATCGTGGATCCCGAGCACTTTGGCCAACTCGGTTTCAAAATGGAGGATCGCCTTCTGATCGGGGGCGTTTGTTCGCAGGAAACCCCAGGCCCGCTGGAGCAGCGAAAACATCTCCGGGACGGGATGCATCGGCTCGGTCGCGAGATCGCAAAGCTCGGCGAAGTAGGAAGCGGCAAGCACCGTCGCATAGGTCGTCTGGAGTGCGCTGGCCGGATCGCCCGAAACCTCGGAGAGCGAGTGGAGATCGCCTGACTTCTGCGGCTTGAAGGCGATGTCAGCCTCGGTGAAAAGTTCCAACCTTCCTGCAAAGGCGCCGCCTGGTTTCGTTGCACCGCGCACCGCTGTCTTCACCTTGCCATGGCGGTCGGTCAGCCAGACCACGACGAGGCTGTTCTCCGAATAACGGTAGCGTCTTAACAGGATCGCGCGGGCTTGTTCCATCATCCCTCGCCCATCGCGCGGATCAGGCACTCCTGCATAAAGCCGAAGAGGTTCACCTGCAGCAACGCCATCCCTTTGGCTGTCGAGAAATCGGCCTCCTCCTCATCGGCAGCCATATCGGCTTCCGTGAGGTCATGCTCGGAGGCAAGGGCAAGACGGACTGCATTGAGCGTGGTGAGCCACGCATCGGTGTGGTCAGCGGGGATGGTCAGCGACCAGTCCCCTTTCTTGCCCTGGGTCATTGCTCCCAGATCAGCCTCGACGACGGAACGGGCTTTGGAAAATCCCTCGCGTAGTTCAGGCCGGACATGATCCTCCCAATCCTCGATCAGTTCCGTGTCCTCACCCGGCGGAGGCAGTAGACGAGCACTTCCCTCCGGACAGCGCTCCCACGGATCGGCAGCCGCGGCGCGCAGGATCGCCTCCAGCACGGGATGGATTCCGTGGAAGCGACCTCCCCCACCCTCTGCGAACTCGAACGTCACAGTGCCTTCTCCATCGTGGCCAGCAGGAGAAATCCGTGCAGTTGCTGAACATAGTGCTCGGCTTTTTCCTTGCCGCCGCTCCAGACGATCGAGCGACCCTTGTGATGGACTTCCATCATGTGCTGCTCGGCCTTCTCCGAGGTCCATCCGAAAACCCTCCGGAAGACCATCGTCACATAGCTCATGAGATTGACCGGATCGTTGTGCACCATCACTAGCCAGGGGCGATCGAGTTCCTGCCTCAGATCTGTCTCCGGGGAATCAAGGAGATCGGGATTCGCCATGATCAGACGATGGAAATGGGGGCCTCGACCTCCTCCCGACCGAGAATTCCGAGGATCAGGAATCGTGAGATGTCACGCCCGTCGAGACCCGCACCCATTCCCTCCTGCAGGAGATAGGCTCCCTCCATGACTCGAGGGGGAAGACTGAAGAGAGCGGCGCGAAGCGCGTGGATCACGGCAAGATGGCCCGGAGCATCGCCCGCAAGGACCATCGTGCGATAGCGTTCCAGCATCCGATCACCCCGGGGCGGCAGAAGACCACCGATGAGACGCTTCCCCTCCGTGCGGCTCTGAAGAGAAAGATGTTTGGGAAGAAGGGTCTCCAACCGGCAATCGATCAGAGCAATCTCGAGATTCCCACCCAGCGAATACTCCCGGCGCACATCCTCCATCGCTGGCCGGATCGCCGGAGAAAAGAGGGAGGCGTTCCAGTTCACCACGGAAGCGGCTACCGGGCCACGGACCTCAAGGGTCACTTCGCCCACGGCATCAAGGAAGGGATTGCAAAGTTCCGCCGCACGGACGATCACCCCGAGATCACTCCCGGAGTCGACCTGTTCTTGTCGTAGAGCGGCTTCTCCCATGCTGGAGAAGCTATCACACCCCCTTCAGGGCTTCTTCTAAAATCTCCTCCTGACGGGCATGCATAATCACCCGCTCTTTTTCGGTCAGATCGTCGTACCCAAGCAGATGCAGAAGGCCGTGGATCGCACAGAGAGCGACCTCATGATCAGCGGGGTGACGGAACTTCTTCGCATTGGCCGCCGCAATGGGAACCCCGATCAGGATCTCCCCATGCTCGAATGTGATCACATCGGTTGGCGTCGGATCTTCGAGGAACTCCCCGTGCACCTTGGCGATCGCCGCCTCACCCAGCAGCGTGATCTCCACCTCAGGCGGAAGAGTCAGCCCCTTCTTCCTAGGCTTCCCTACACACAAGGGCAACGCCACCTCTACGATCCGCCGAATCTTCGGCAGATCGACTTTCAACGCGCGTTGGCGGTTGGCCCAGAGGAGAGTTGGAAGCATGTGGAAAGGCTTTTAGACTGAAGACAACCAAGCTTGTGGGTGCAAGCGCGGAAGACTGACGCAGTTAGCCCCAAAGGGGTGGCACTGTACGCCGGGAGGCGGATGCCATCAATTAGACTGTTAGGAAAAACTGTAGAGTTGGTGGTGGTATTACAGGATTAATATTAATCCTCTTGTTCCGAATCAGACTCACCTGTTCCCATCAAATCCCAATAAGCTTTCATATAGTAGGGCCCCCAATAACCCTCCCGGAGATGCACGGGTGTTCGCCTTATCGCATCTTGTACTGTATCAGAGTCTGGCAACATGCATGAATCCAAATCCTTTTGAGCAAGGTAGTAGAGCATCCCTCTTGGAGTGATCTCAATTTCCGCCTGATTGAGAATCTCTTCAGGAGGAACACAAAATGTAGGTCCATCGCATGTGCCCTGGTTGTACTGCTCGATATTTAGGTAATCACCATAACCTAAAACCAGTATTGTTTCACTTTCTGTCCGAGGAATTTCGGGTGTTGTTTGGGGGGCTAAACTGTTTTCTTCATTAAGATTTAATGCTTCAGAAAGAAGAATTTTATTCTTTAAAACTAATTTAGCCAAGTCTTTGCCAATAGTAACAAATATGAATTTCAATTTATTATGTTTTTATGCTCTTGTTGAAAAATAATGCTAAACCCTGAATAGGTATTCCCAACGCCATACCTACTAACAAAACTTTGACAGCATTTGCAAAATCATACTTTAAAAATATAATAGCTGCAATAGTAGCAAGATATGAAGCAGAAATAATTACTGCTTGGATTTTTGCATCATTATTTTCCTCTTTGGAAGCCATTAATGCCCATGGAGTTGAAACTATTCCATATGACCAAATTAGTAATGGAGTTCGAATTCCCTCATCTCCAAAGAAATAGAAAAATCTAAGCACCAAAAAAGAGTATCCGCACATTACTCCATAATTCCACACAGCAACGGGAAGCATCATCAAACATCCAAAGAATGATGATATCGCTTGTTTTTTATTTAAGAGAAAAACTGCAGGCATTGCCAAAATCAGACCAAATCCCAATGCTAATGGAATAATAAATTGGGACAAAATAAGTGCCCCTAAACCAATTCCAATTGCTTTCCACTGTCCAAGAATAACTAGCCAAAAAAATGAAACAATTCCACTAAATGTATTAATGAATACAAAAATTGCACTAACTAATATTAGCGGAGCTGCTAAAATGTAAATTATTTTCTTCATTTTATTATTGAATCGCTAGTAACTAGAGCTTCTAGACTTCGACGCTACATACAGTCAACTCTTATTCATCAGGAGTTTGACACTCCCGGCATACAAACTCCGGCAAGTTCGGAATCGGGATCATATTGCAGATAGGGTCCCAGCCACTTCTCGACTTCCGCGACGGGCATCCCCTTCCGCTTCGCATAATCTTCGATCTGGTCGCGGCCGAGCTTGCCAACGGCGAAGTAGCGGGATTCGGGAGCAGCAAAGTAGAGACCCGAGACGGAGCTGGCGGGATTCATCGCGAGACTCTCGGTCAGGGTGATCCCGGTGTGCTTGGTGGCATCGAGGAGGCGAAAGAGTTCCCACTTCTCGGTGTGATCGGGGCAGGCGGGATACCCGGCGGCAGGGCGAATCCCACGGTATTTCTCACGGATGATCTCCTCCTTGGTCAGGTTCTCCGTCTTGCCAAATCCCCAGAGGTCGCGCGCCTGCTTATGCAGCCACTCAGCCGCAGCCTCGGCGAACCGGTCGCCCAGTGCCTTGACCAACAACGCCGTGTAGTCGTCATGGTTCTTTTCAAACGACTCGGCATACTCGCCAACCTCGGGACCGGCCGTTACTGCAAAGCCGCCGATGGTATCGATCTGCCCCGACTCCCGGGGGGCAATGAAGTCGGCAAGGGAGTAGTTGGGCTGCCCCTCCGGCTTTTTGTTCTGCTGGCGAAGCATATGGAACTTTCCGACCACGGAGGAGCGATCGTCGTCGGCGTAGAGCTCAACATCATCCCCCACCCGGTTGGCAGGCCAGAAGCCACAGACTCCGCGGACCCGGAACTTCTTTTCCTTCACGATCGTTTCAAGGACCTTGAGGGCATCCTTGTGAAGCTCGGTGGCCTGGGCTCCGATTTCGGGATCGCTCAGCAGTCCGGGGTAACGGCCGCGCATTTCCCAAGCGGCGAAGAAGGGAGACCAGTCGAAATACTCGACCAGTTCGGCAAGCGGGATCTCGTCGTAAGTCAGAACGCCCGTCTTCTCCGGAGCGGCGATCTCGGCCTTTGCCCAATCGAGGGAGGTCGCATTTTCACGCGCGACTTCGATGGGGAGCAACTCGCCCTTGGCGCGTTTGCCGGCGTGTTCCTCACGGAGGCGCTTATGATTGGCCTCGACCTCAACGCGGTACGCTTCCTTGCGATCCTCGGAGAGGAGTTCGGCGGCGACGCCGACGACGCGTGACGCATCGAGCACGTGGACGACCGGATGAGCATACTCCCCGGCGATCTTCACCGCAGTGTGGGCGGGGCTGGTCGTGGCTCCACCGATCAGCAGAGGGATATCAAAGTTCGCGCGCTTCATTTCGCGGGCGACATGAACCATCTCGTCAAGCGATGGTGTAATCAGGCCACTGAGGCCAATGATGTCGACCTTGTGCTCCTTGGCGGCGGCCAGGATCTTGTCACACGGAACCATGACGCCGATGTCGATGACCTCGTATCCGTTACAGGCCAGAACGACGCCGACGATGTTCTTGCCGATGTCGTGGACATCTCCCTTCACCGTGGCCATCAGGATCTTCGCAGCGGCACTGGTGTCAGCGGCAGCTGCTTTCTCCGCCTCCATGAAGGGCGTCAGATAAGCGACCGCCTTCTTCATGACGCGCGCGCTCTTGACCACCTGCGGAAGGAACATCTTACCAGCACCGAAGAGATCACCGACAACGCGCATGCCGTCCATGAGGGGCCCCTCGATGACCAGCAAGGGACGCCCAAGCTTCACGCGGGCCTCCTCGGTATCCTCGTCGATGTAATCGACGATTCCCTTGATCAACGCATGCTGGAGGCGCTCCTCGACGGTGCCGCTTCTCCAAGCCTGCTCGGTCTTCTGCTCCTTGGCATTCCCGTCACCGGAGGCCTTGAGTGCCTCAGCAAAATCGACCAGGCGCTCGGTGGCGTCGGGGCGGCGGTTGAGGAGCACATCCTCGACCTTCTCCAGAAGCTCCGGCTCGATTTCCTCATAGACCTCGAGCATGCCGGCATTGACGATCGCCATGTCGAGACCCGCCTTGATCGCATGGTAAAGGAAGGCCGAGTGCATCGCCTCGCGAACGGGATTGTTACCCCGGAAGGAGAAGGAGATATTGCTGAGACCGCCCGAACATTTGGCACCGGGCAGGGTGGCCTTGATCTCACGGACCGCCTCGATGAAGTCGACGGCGTAGTTGTTGTGCTCCTCGATCCCGGTGGCGACGGTCAGGATATTGGGATCGAAGATGATGTCCTCGGGATCAAAACCGATCTTGTCGACCAGCAGGCGGTAGGCGCGGGTGCAGATGCGGACCTTGTCCTCCTTGGTGGCGGCCTGCCCCTCCTCGTCGAAGGCCATCACGATGACGGCGGCACCATAGCGCTGGGCCAGACGGGCGCGCTTGAGGAAGGTCTCCTCACCATCCTTGAGACTGATCGAATTGAGGACGCACTTCCCCTGGAGGCACTTCACCCCCTTCTCGAGGACCGACCATTTGGAGCTGTCGATCATGATCGGCACACGGCTGATCTCTGGATCGGCGGCGAGGAGGTTGAGGAAGGTCTCCATCACCGCCTCGCTGTCGAGCATCCCCTCGTCGACGTTGACATCCAGGATATTGGCTCCGCTCTCAACCTGCTGGCGCGCAACCGAGAGGGCGGTCTCGTAGTCACCTGCAATGATGAGCTTGGAGAAGCGCGGGGATCCGGTGACGTTCGTTCGCTCGCCAACCATCATGAAAGAGGATCCCTTTTCGATCGTTAGCGCCTCGAGCCCGCTTAGGCGGGTCGCGGGCGAAGGAGCAGAGGGCTTGCGTGCGGCATGGGGACGAACCGCCTCGGCGATCGCGGCGATGTGCTCGGGCGTGGAGCCGCAGCAACCGCCCACCACATTGATCCAGCCTTCCTTGGCAAAATCACCCACGAGCGCCGCCATCTCGGCACCCGTCTGATCGTAACCACCGAAGGCGTTCGGGAGACCGGCGTTCGGATAGCAGCTGATGTAGCAGTCGGCGATGCGGGAGAGCTCCTCGATATAAGGGCGCATCTCGGAGGCTCCGAGAGCGCAGTTGATGCCCACAGCGAGGGGCTTGGAATGACGGACGGAATTCCAGAATGCCTCGACGGTTTGTCCCGAGAGGGTGCGGCCGGAGGCGTCGGTGATGGTGACCGAGAGGATGATCGGCCAGCGCTGCCCGCGCTTCTCGAAGACCTCCTCGCAGGCAAAGATCGCCGCCTTGAGATTGAGCGTGTCGAAGACGGTCTCGAGCAGCAGCAGATCCACTCCTCCATCGAGGAGCGCCTCGATCTGCTCGGCGTAGGAAACGACGAGCCCATCGAAGGTGACGGCGCGATAGCCGGGATTGTTCACGTCGGGCGACATGGAGGCCGTGCGGTTGGTCGGTCCGACCGAGCCAGCCACGAAGACACGGCGTCCGGGATTGGCCGCCATGTATTCCTCGGCCGCCTCCTTGGCCACTTTGGCCCCGGCGAGGTTGATCTCGCGCACGGTATCCTCGAGGCCGTAGTCGGCCTGAGAGACAGTGGTGGTGCTGAAGGTATTGGTCTCGACGATGTCGCTCCCTGCCTCGAAGTAGGCGCGGTGGATTCCCTTGATCACATCGGGACGAGTGATGGAGAGGATGTCGTTGTTCCCCTTCAGGTCGTGGCCGTGATCCTTGAACCTCTCGCCGCGGAAATCGGCCTCGGTGAGCGGATGCCGCTGGATCATCGTTCCCATGGCTCCGTCGAGCAGGGCAATGCGGCGGGCGAAGAGTTCCCGCAACGCGGCGTCGGATTCGTGGTTTGGAAGCGTGGTCTGCATGATGATCAAGGATTGGAGAAGGTGGCGGCGCCTGCTACGGCTGAGGAATGGCTATGGAAAAGACCAAGGATCTGACGATCAGTCTTCCCGAGGGCTATGCGTCCGGAACGCAGCGTTACGCGTTGCTGCTGTCGCTTGATCCGGGAATGCCCGCTGCAGAAATCGCCACCCGACTGAAGGATAAAGGTCTCCTGCCCCGACTGATCGTGGCGGTCCGAGCGGAAGGAAGTAACGCGGATGCGGCGAGTTTGCTGGAACGACTGACCGACTCGCACCGAATTCTGGAAGCCCCCCAGGCACGCTGGATCTGCGGGACAGGACACTCCGCCGCCGAGGCGCTGCGATTTGTTCTCGACCACCCTGATCTGGCGGGACGAGCAGCCTGTCTCTCGACATCCTTTGAGGGAGCGGAGGGAGCGCCTCCCCTGCACTCGCGCCTGCTTCGGGAGTTGGAGGAGAGGGTTGATCTTCCAGCCGGAGTGAAGCTGTTCCTTGATTATGGCACCATCGGTCTCGACGAATGCTATGAGCCGTATCACCGGGATGCCGGTGCAATCTTCCGCGCGAAGGGATGGACTGATGATCGAGAGTTCCGGATTACCCGTAGCATTGGAGGATCGCACGATCCCGCCTCGTGGCGCGATCGTCTCAGTCCGGCCCTGTGCTGGCTGGCGGAACGCTGACATTTCAGGCAATTACCCGGGCCTTACGCTGTGTCAAGGCTTGCTCCATCACCACAAAGAAGGCTGCAGAGAGCAGATCCCCCGCGAGACTGTTACGAAAGAAGGTCCAAGTCGGGGGGTAGCCAGGAAGCCCTACCGTCAGCGCCTGCACCCATCCCGCAAAAGTCTGCGGATAGGCGGTGAGGCCAGACCAGCTTCCCGTATTGGTCACCACATAGAAAAAGACAGATGCAGCGAGTGTGCCGCCCAGAACAGGAATCAATCCGGTGCGACCCCGGAGGCTCCAACCGATCGCGACAGCCACAAGGTAGCCGGGCAGAGTCCAGAGGAGTTGAGCGGATAAGAGGGGTGCTCCGTAGTGGAGATTGAGCAAGAGATCAGAAACCAGCAGAGCCACCACCGGCACAGCCAGACCGATCCATCCCGGCAGGAAGAGAGCCCCGCAAAGGGCCGAAGCCATCAGCGGCGAGAAATTCGGCAGGACCTCAGGCGCCACCTCAACGCGGAGGACACGGAAGAACGTGCCTAGCAGGAGAAGTGTAAAAGCTGTCAGGAGTGCGGGAGAGGCAAGGAATCTGTTCATTGTGGCTTGATCATATTGGGATCGAGTCGACCGATGTTGGCACCAGGCATCCGGGAATCAAGAGATCCCGGCATCATTGGAAGGCATCCCGCGGAGCCATCAGCGAATCCGACCATCGCCTGGCCGCCGACACGGAAGTGAACGGTCCTTTCGGTGGCGTTGAAATAATAGAACTCCTCGACCATTGGTTTTTTGGCAGAGGCAGGTGCCTGGAAGGTATTCACCTGGGCACAGGTCGCAAAGACGGGGATCTTTCCCGGACTCGATAAGGCCAACTGGCTCTTTCCCTGCAAAAGAAGGTTGTACCCGTAGGCGAAATGGGTGGAGCCATACTTCGGCTTGAAGGTGTTGCCTGCCCTAGAAAACGAGGGGTCGACGGCCATTCCTCCAGAAGCGGCGATGTAGGGGCCGAGCGGACCTTGATTGAGATCTAGCCACCTCTTGCCCTCAGGAGCGGAGAGACTAGCGGAAGGTTCGAGCCCAAACCACCACTGGGTTCCACCATTGGTTCTGGAACTGTACTGCCAGTAAACCATGCCATTCTCAGCAAGATACGATTGGGCTGCAGCATTCAACTGGGCGATGACATGGGCGCTTGTAGCATCCGTTGAGGAGGCGTAGACACTCCGTACTGCGGGAAAAAGCAGTGCTGCAAGTACGGCCACAATGGCTAACCCAACAAGCAGTTCAAGAAGAGTGAAGGCTCCCCGCCTAGCGGAATTCAGGATTTCTTTAAGATTTTCCATCTGGCGAACAGAAGCACAGTGAGGGATAGAAGACACAAGAGGCCGACTCTTGGCTCGGGAATCACTTGGGGATCCAATCCGTAATAGGTACCGAAAGTCACAGGCTGAACGATTCCGTCAGTGTCGGTGTAGTAATGAGTGTCGCTCACTGCACCAGAATATGAAAACGGACTGATTGTCCACCCGTCATAGGATCCGTTGGAAATCCAGCGGGTGGCAGCATAACTCGGAGAGACGATCCATGGTCCCGATGGCACCTCGAAGGAAAACGACCCATTGTCACCGTACTCCACAAACTCGCTCCCACCCGAGATCCAGTAGGTCCATACCGGAGAATCCAGGGGGTCGACACTTACGGACTTGGTTCCGCCGATCGTGAAGTCCGTGAAGAGTCCATAGGCACCCGTGCTGACACTGAGAGCGTAGTCGGTTCCCTGTGATGCTGAGAGAACTCCCTGAAAAAGATCTTCTCCCGACCAGTTGGTGCCGGTCAGTGGATTGAGGAGTCCGTCGTAGTGCCATGCGTAGCAGATCGGGTCATTCGACAACGTGGACTCATTAAAGATCAGGTAGGAGACATTCGATCCGCTCCCGAGATTCACCGTAACAGGCTCTTGCCCTGTGATCACCGCAGCATGGACGTGGTACAGACCCAAGAGAAGAGATGCCGATAGGAAAAGTAGGTTTTTTATATTTTTAATCAACATATGTGTATTTGATGATATGTTTTTAAAGAGGTCAACCCTTTTGATTTCTATCAAAGAAAATCTACCTCCCCCCTTCCAAGACCCTGTTGGGCTTGGTGATCACTTCGATCTTCTTAAGGACCTCGATTTTTACGGGAACAATGCCCTCGGAAATCATCTCGATTTGCCTGGCAGGCACCATGGTCAAATCGATCGAACGTCCTTTGATAAAAGGACCCCGGTCATTGATCCGTACAAGAACGCTCTTACCGTTCCTGAGGTTTGTCACTCGAACCATCGTGTTGAAAGGCAACTTCTTATGAGCTGCCGTGCAGTTGCTGGCATGGTAGCGTTCGCCATTGGCGGTGGGCTTTCCGATATCCCTACCTCCGTAAAAGGAGGCCTTTCCGAACTCGACCGAGACAGGCTTGGGGTCATAGAGCGAAACCATGGAGCCCTTTTCCGTCAGCAACGTAGCACACCCCGTCATGACGAGCGCTCCAACGGTGAAAAAACAAAGGCGAAACGGCGCGGGGGAAAAGCGCATTCCATGATCAAGCTTGGAAATCCCCCGTGGCGCAAGTCCCGAGAAAGTCTGACGAGACTGGCTTGCCGTCCCCACCATGAAGCGTGTACCTCTTGCCGCGTTCCATGAGTCACGCTCCAAAAAAGAAGAAGACCGAAGCCAATCTGATCGCTCAGGCAGCGGAAGCCCTCGCCTTTCTGGCGCGCTTTGCCGCCCGACCCACACAGGTCGGCGCTCTCTTTCCCAGTTCGAGGGAACTGGCCGAGGCAATGCTCGAAGGGATCGAGTTGAAATCAGGCGATATCGTCATCGAGTTCGGCCCCGGCACGGGAGCATTCACTGAGGCGGTTTTGGAACGTCTTCCCGAGGGGGCAAAGTACCTCGGCATCGAGCGGGATCCCCACTTTCATGGACACCTTGAGGACCGCTTTCCGGGAATTGATTTTCATCATGGCTCAGCCGAGGAACTTCCCGATCTGCTCTCCCATCGGGGTTGGGAAAAACCGCGACTAATTCTCTCGGGCCTCCCCTTCGCCAGCATGCCACTGGAAATCCAGGAACTCATCCTGACAGCCACCCGGGATACCCTGCACGAGGATGGCGAATTCCGGACCTTCACCTACCCGGTCTGCTGGTATCTCTCGGGCAGCATGCGTTTCCGCAAAGTGGCCCTAAATCACTTCGGGGAACACCGCAAAAGCAAGACCATTCACAAGAACATCCCGCCCGCCAAAGTTCTCAGTTACAGCAAGCCGGCGAAGAAATAGGAGTTTGCAGATGGGGCCCGGAATGACCGATACGCGGCCTCGTTAATTAGCGTGCGCCCAAGCCCTTCTTTACTGCCGTCTACTTTAAAAAAAGTGGCTGCCTCGCATGGATTCGAACCATGACAAGCAGATCCAGAATCTGCTGTGCTACCGTTACACCACAAGGCAGTGGTTCCAAAATGGTCGGATAGAATGCCCGATCATGATTCGGGTTTCAAGCACTAGCTAAACCGATTTCGCCAAAACCACCCTCTCGGAGGTTCCTCCGAACTTCGGAAAAACATGCTTGGATGCGACCGTCTTGTCCCTGGTGATCCCACAAGGGGCGGTCACTCCGGCCTCGGCAAGTGCTACCAATGAGGCATGAAGAAGGCGTGATCCGATGCCTCGGTTGCGGTATTCCATGAGGACGGAAGGACCGCTAACCAAATGAAACGAGGCCTCGGGAAGTGGGTCGAGCAACGATGCGGCAATCATCCTGTTCCCCTTTGGAATCACGAGACAGAGCGGTTCGGTGGAATTGAAAATGCGGGAGACAGCCTCGGAAAGATACCTCTCGGCTTGGGCAAAGGAATCGTTCCAATCGGAATCCATCGACAGCGAAAGAAGCAGAACTCGGAGCACCTCCTCGCCTTCCTCACGCGTCGCAGGACGGATTAGATCGGATCCTGCGGGAGCCTGTCCCAAAGAGGAGGTATTCCAGGAGAAACGAAGCCACGGGGTGGTGGTGTCACCTCCACCGGGCTGGAGATCAGGAGAGAAGGATGCTCCCTGACCCGGCACCGGAAGAGGGAAGGAAAAGTTTCTGAGCGCCATCGGAAAAGCGGAGAAGCGAACGGAAAAATCATCCTCCGGTCAACCGCAATCTCCGGTAAGGGCACTCCCGCGATCAATTTTCCAAATGATGTTTGAAGAGTCGGCTCAAAGATGGAAATCTCATTCCACATCCACGCCGCGCGCGGTTGCCCACTTGACTCACGCCTTCACCTCCGAGCTTTCCTTGTCCGAATCCCATCGTCCCAAACATGAGTGCGGCGTCTTCGCCGTATATGGCCACAAGGATGCAGCCCTATTGACCTACTATGGTCTTTTCGCTCTCCAACACCGCGGGCAGGAAAGCGCCGGCATTGCCTCGGGCGGCCTCGATGGGAAGCCCTTCCATCTTCACAAGGGGATGGGACTCGTCTCGCAGGTCTTCCATCAGGAGGATCTCTCCTCACTCACAGGAACGCGTGCGATCGGCCATGTCCGCTACTCGACCACCGGTTCAAGCACCCTGCTTAACTCACAACCACTCGGTGTCGACACGGCGCGCGGCCAACTCGCCGTCGCCCATAACGGGAACTTGGTCAACGCAGCCGCCCTGCGTGCAGAACTCGAGTCCCGTGGATCCATCTTTCAGACCACGGTCGACAGCGAGATTGTCCTCCACCTCCTCGCGCAACCCGACGACACGATGGGTGGCCCGATCGGGGCACTGCGCCGGTTAGAGGGAGCCTTTTCTCTCGTCGTCATGGGAGAACAGGAAGTAATCGGTGTACGCGATCCCAACGGCCTCCGCCCTCTCTCCCTAGGCAAGGTGGATGATGCTTGGGTTCTCTCCTCGGAAACCTGCGCCTTTGACCTGATCGGGGCCGAATTCGTGCGGGATCTGGAGCCGGGCGAGGTCGTGGTCATCAATGAGCGTGGGATCCGCTCCGAGTTCCCCTTCTCTCCCTCTCGCGAGGCCTTCTGCATTTTCGAGTACGTCTACTTCGCCCGCCCAGACAGCCGTCTGCGCGGGGCGACCGTCAGCAAGGTGCGGGTGAACATGGGCCGGGAGCTGGCACGCCTCCATCCGGTCGAGGCCGACGTCGTCGTCCCGGTGCCCGACTCCGGCATCTATGCGGCCCTTGGATTCGCCGAGGAGCTCGGTATTCCGTACGATCCGGCTTTCGTCCGCAACCACTACATCGGGCGCACCTTCATTCAGCCGACCCAACTGATCCGCGACTTCAATGTCCGTGTGAAACTCAACCTCATCGGCGATGCGGTGAAGGGGAAACGTGTTGTCGTCGTCGACGATTCCGTTGTCCGCGGCACCACCGCCAAGGCGCGCGTCGTGAATCTCCGGGAGGCCGGGGCCAAGGAGGTTCACCTCCGCATCAGCTGTCCCCCACACAAGCACGCCTGCTACTACGGCATCGATTTTCCCGATCCCGAAAAGCTCATCGCCAACCAGCACACCCATCAGGAGATCTGCGACTACCTCGGCGCCGACAGCATCGGCTACCTCGACACCGACGGGATGGTGCGGGCGACGGGACTGAAGAGGGACTCCTTCTGCATGGCCTGCTTCAACGGCGAGTACCCCGTCCCCTACGACGCAGCCTTTGACAAACTCGTGATGGAACGCCGACGCGGGCTTGCCCAACTCCTTCCTGACCAGACCGCGCAACCGCCGCTGTTCTCCCCGCGCGCCTGAGTAAGAAACCTAGAAGCCAATTTTCAAACCATGAGCACCAAGAAAACGAAAACGTCTTCCAAGCCCCGCGCAATCACCACCCGCAAAAGCTCCTATGCTCAGGCGGGTGTCGACGTGAACCTTGGAAATGTGGTTAAGTCCGGTATCGGCGCCCTGGTGCGTCCCACTCATGGACGGGAAGTACTCGGAGGGATCGGTGGTTTCGGAGGACTCTTCCGCCCTGATTTCAAGGGACGCGGCATCAAGGACCCCGTCCTTGTCTCAAGCGTCGACGGCGTCGGCACCAAGCTCAAGATCGCCTTTGCGACCGACAAGCACGACACCATCGGCCAGGATCTGGTCAACCATTGCATCAATGACATCGCGGTCACCGGAGCGCGTCCCCTCTTCTTCCTCGACTACATTGCCGCGGCGAAGCTTGATCCCCGTGTCCTGAAGCAGATCATCACAGGCCTCTCCAAGGCCTGCAAAGCCGCTGGATGCGCCCTGATCGGTGGCGAAACGGCCCAAATGCCGGGCCTCTACGGCGAGGGTGAGTATGATCTGGCCGGCTCGATCACCGGTGTGGCCGACCGCAAGGATCTTCTCGACGGCAGCCGAGTCAAAGTGGGCGATGCCTTGATCGGACTCCCCTCCAATGGTCTTCACACCAACGGCTACTCGCTTGCCCGCAAGGTCCTCTTCGACTTGCTTGGCCTCAAACTCACCGACCGCCCAGCCGGACTCGGTACGACCGTCGGCGCTGAACTCCTCAAGGTTCACCGGAGCTACCTACCGGCCTTCGAGAAACTCGCCAAGATGAAGGGTAAACCCCTTCACGCCGCAGCCCACATCACCGGCGGCGGCCTCATCGATAATCTCCCCCGGGTGCTCCCAAAAAACTGCGACGCCCTGATTGATCCCGGTTCCTGGCAGGTGCCGGCGATCTTCGGGATCATCGGCAAGGGTGGGAATGTTGATCCCCTCGAGATGTACCAGGTCTTCAACATGGGCATCGGCATGGTGCTTGTCGTCCCCGGCAAGGAGGGCGAGAAGATCGCAAAGACTCTCGGCGGCAAGGTCATCGGCGGCATCATAAAGGGAAGCGGAATCGTTCGTTTCTTCCCGGAACCTGGCCGCTGATTCCTTCATGAACGACGACCCCTCCGAAACTCCCGGCCGGCGCAAGGCGCTGGGTGTGGGACTCGGGGCGGGACTTCTGGGCGCCGTCGCCCTTGCTATGCGGTACGGTTGGCGAAAAACCCTGCGAACCATCATACCGGACTCCATCTCTCCTGCTGTCTTTGCGACCAGGGTGACCGACACCTCGGCAGGCGAGATCGTCTATCACACAGCTGACAGCCAGTTTCCGGGCCCTCCGCTGCTTTTCCTCCACGGTGTTTTTCCCGGCGCCTCCTCATTTGAGTGGTCGAGGATCTATACCCGCTTTGCCGAGGCATGGCGCGTCCTCGTTCCCGACATGGTCGGCTTCGGCGAATCCCAGCGGCCCGACCCTGCACCGACGGCAGAGGAGCAGGTACGCTCGCTTGCGGAGTTCCTCGATACCATCGTTCCGGGGGAGCCTGCGGTGATCGTTGCCTCGGGACTCTCGGCCAACATCGCCCTGCTCTTCGCATCCCGTCATCCCGAGAAGTCATCCCGTCTCATCCTCTGGATGCCCGACATCGCCCTGGGCAAGGCCAACCCTTCGCGCGGTTGGCATCGGCTTGGTTGGTTCCCCAGGCTCGCCCGGATGGTCTACAGGCATCAACTTGCCACAGAGACCTTCCTGCGCGCCTGGATGCTCCGCTCTGGCTTCAACGCCGAGGATTCCTCGCTGGAGGAATCGCTCTCGGTGATCACCTCCACCGCTCAGCAGTATGGCGCGGAGCATGCCTTCCTCTCCCAGTGCTCCAAATCTTACTGGCGCAGCCTCCGCACCGGACTCCGGGCCCTCACCGCCCCCGTCTCCATGTTGCTCGCCACGGGCGATAACCGGGACTCCTCGGCCGCGATCGCCGATCTGCGTCCGCTCCTCGGCCGCTTCTCCATCAGGGAGGTGACGGCGCGCGGAATCCTCGCCCCGCTCGCGGAGCCTGATGCGGTCACCGAGGCTCTCGCCCGCGAACTCGCACCTCTCCCGCCGGAGACTCCCCTTCCCCCGATAAATTGATTGCACCTCCCGAGGTGACAGACACACCATCGCTGTACTTGTGAACGTCTCCGATCTCCGCGAAATTCTCCAATACGTCCCCCGCTTCCGGGAGCGGATCTTTGTGATTGCCGTCGATGGAGCGGTGGCCGCCTCCGAGAATTTCTCCAACATCCTGCTAGATCTCGCCGTCCTGCGCTCGCTGAGCGTCCGGGTGATCCTCGTGCACGGTGCGAGCCGGCAGATCTCCGATCTGGCCACGAAGCGGGGCATCAAGGTTTCAAACACCGACGGAACCGGCATTACCGATGACGCGACCCTCGAGGTTGCAATCGACGCGGCGATCCGGCTCACCAACGGAATCATGGAGGGCCTTTCTGCGGTCGACCTGCGGGCGGCCTACGCCAACGCGATTATCGCTCACCCGGCGGGCATTCTCGGCGGGACCGACCAACTCTTCACCGGACGGGTGGAGCGGGTCGACAACCACGCCCTGGAACTGCTCCTCAAGGAGGGAATCATCCCTGTCATTCCGCCTCTCGGTTTTGATGGTGAGGGAAGGACCTACCGGGTCAATTCCGACGGTATCGCACTCGAGGTGGCGGAGGCACTGCATGCGGCCAAGATCATCTTCCTCGGTGCGGACGACGTAGTGGGTGGCCCAAGCCCACTGCCCAGGCAACTCTCCATCGATGAGGCGGAAGATCTCACCAGGAAACTCCGCGCCTCGGGTGGTTCCTCCGGCCTCATCTCAAAGCTGGAATGCGCCGCACGGTCCTGCCGGGTTGGAGTACCCCGGGCCCATCTGCTCGACGGCAGGATCAACGAGGCCCTTCTGACCGAAATCTTCAGCCACGAGGGTTCCGGCACAATGGTTTATTCCAACGAGTACCAGCAGATCCGGCGGATCTTCAAAAAGGATGTGCGGGCCGTGATGAACCTGATCCGACAGTCGGTCGAGGACGAGGAGATCGCGCGGAGAACCAGGGCCGACATTCTCTCTCGAATCGAGGATTACTGGATCCTAGAAATCGACCGGACGCCGATCGCCTGCGTGGCGCTCCATGTCGACTCTGCCAACTCCCTTGCCGAGATGGCCTGCCTATACGTCAGCAAGGCCCACGAGAACAAGGGCTACGGCCGGAAGCTTATGGCCTTTGCCGAGAACCTTGCGAAGGAAAAAGGGATCGAGCGGGTCTACGCCCTTTCCACGCGGGCCGTGAACTACCTTCAGCAGAAGGGTGGGTTCACCGAGGCCGACACCTCGATGCTCCCTGGGGAACGTCGCGCCCGCTACGAGGTCAGCGGAAGGAACTCGAGGATCCTTGTGAAGGAGCTCCGGCCGAAGTCCTCCTGAGGCGCACCCGTCGATCGATCCTCCATGCCGGCCCTCACCCACCGGGGATTCTGGATCGATACGGCGGTTATCCTCGCCTACTTTGCCGGCATCGTCTGGGTCGGTCTGCGGGCGGGCCGTGGTAACGCGACGCTGAAGGAATTCGCCCTCGGAGGCCGATCCATCCCGTGGTGGGCGGTCCTTGCCTCGATTTTAGCCGCGGAAACAAGCGCAGCCACCTTTCTTGGCACGCCCGCCGAGGGATACAAGACGCGAGCCTTGTTCTACGGGCAGCTCGCCATCGGTACGGTGATCGCCCGCGTGGTGATCGCCTTCACCTTCATCGGCCCCTACTACAAATACGGCGTCGAGAGCATCTACGAATTCCTGACCGTACGCTTCGGCCCGAGGACCAAGAACATGGCCAGCGCCATCTTCCTCTTCACCCGAGTGCTGGGGATCGGCGTGCGCCTCTATCTCGGCGGAGTGATCCTCGTGGTGATCTGGCAGCATTTTTTCCCGGGAGCCCCTGTGACACTGGCGACCTATTTCTGGGGTATCCTGTTCGTGACCTTGATCACCACGGCCTACACGGTCGTTGGCGGGATCAAGGCGGTGGTCTGGACAGATCTGATCCAAGCGAGCCTGATGCTCGGATCGGTCGCGTTCGTGCTTTGGTACCTCGTCGCCCATCTGGGCGGAATCGCGTCGGTGGATTCGGCGCTGGGTGGCTGGGATCAGCTGCTGTGGATCCAGGTGGGATGGGATTCCTCCCTGCCGTTTGGAAAGGCCCTCTCGGCCATGCTCTCGGAGCCCTACACGATTTTTGCGGCAGTAATCGGCTCGACCTTTCTCACCATGGCCACCCACGGCACGGATCAGGACATGGTTCAGCGGATGCTGACGGCTCCTGACCCGCGCCGCTCTCGTCTTTCGCTGATCCTGAGCGGACTGGCCGATATCCCGATCGCCCTGGCCTTCCTCTCCATCGGTATCCTGCTCCGGCTCTACTACAAGGGAGCGGGCGGACTTCCGGACATCCCGGACAACCATGTCTTCGCCCATTTTATCGTCAATAACCTGCCCGCTGGAGTTCGTGGACTCATCATCGCAGGGGTCTTTGCCACAATGATGGGTTCTGCCTCTGCCGCCCTCAATGCACTGGCTACGAGCTTCACCGCTGATTTTTACCTTCCCTATCTGAATCCGGGAGCCGACGACCGGTCATCAGTCCGTGCTGCGAGGATCGCGACGGTGGTTTTCGGCCTTCTTATGGTGCTGGTCGGCACGCTCGCGGCCTATTCTGTCATCAGGGACCGGCACCTCACGATCATCCCGATCGCCATCGGGATTCTCGGTTACACTTATGGGGCCCTGCTCGGGATCTTTCTACTGGGCATGCTCAGTTCGGGACGGGGCAATGACCGGACCAATCTTGTGGCGATGGCGGCAGGTATCATCGCCGTCCTGTTTCTGGGAAAAGTCCATCTGCCTGGAATCGTCGATTTTGGACAATGGATGCCCGATTGGTGGCCCGAAATCGCGTGGCCATGGTACGTGCTGATCGGATCGCTGACGACGCTCGCTGTTGCCCTCCCTTTCCGGACTCCCTCGTTGGCAACTAAGGGGAATGGTCAAGCCCTTTCAGACTCCCTGAAATAAAAATAACATCCCGGGGGATTTTCTTTTCTTTCTGCTTGAGGGGTCTTGGAGGCGGTTCTTATTCTGATCCTCCCCCGAATTTTCCACGCCCTTGAAACCGTCCCTCCGATCCCTTTCCTCTCCGCGCGTCGCGGTTCCAGAATCCTTCTGGGAGAAACTCTGTGGAGTTATCCGCACCCGAGTCAGCCCCGATAGCTTTGACCGATGGTTCTCGAACGTCACCCTGCTCTCGGCCACGAGCGAGACGGTGACCCTCGGGGTCCCCAATCCGATCCACCAATTCTTCATCGAAAGCAATTACTCCGACCTTCTCTCCTCTGCCCTCTCGGAAATCTGTGGATCCCAAGTAGCCCTGCGCTTCCAGTCGCTCCAAGAAGGAAATGGGGAGTATGAGGAAAAGGATCCCCTTCCGAACGAAGCCGAGACCGCCGGGGTAGCTACAGCCAGGAAACAACAGGCCAAGGCGGTCCCCGCCCCCACGGGGATGAACCCCTCCTACACCTTCGAGAGTTTCATCGTCGGCGCAAACAACCAGTTCGCCCACGCTGCAGCTCAGGCTGTGGCCAATGCCCCGGCACGTACCTACAATCCTCTTTTCATCTATGGGGGCCCCGGTCTCGGCAAAACCCACCTCCTGCAGGCCATCGGCCACCATCTGCTCTCCCTTAAGAAGGGAGCCAAGGTCGTCTACCTGCGCAGCGAGCAGTTCACCAACGAGTTCATCGACGCGATTCAGAACAATGCTCTGGTCGCCTTCCGTAAGCGCTACCGTCAGGCCGATATCCTGATGATCGACGATATCCAGTTCTTCGCTGGCAAGGCCGCTACTCAGGAGGAGTTCTTCCACACCTTCGGAGCCCTCCATGACGGACACAAGCAGATCGTCCTCTCCAGCGACCGACCTCCCAGCGAGATCGCTAATCTTGAGCAGCGCCTCGTCTCCCGCTTCGAGTGGGGCATGACCGCCGAGATCCAGCCCCCTGACATGGAGACCCGAATTGCCATCCTTCAGGGCAAGGCCTCCCGGATGCATATCGAGATCGAGCATTGGGTCCTGGAATTCCTCGCCGACAAGATCCGCAGCGACATCCGTCGCCTCGAGGGTGCACTGATGCGCGTGGCTGCTTACAAATCACTCAGCGGCAACGCTCTCACCTCCGATGCCCTGGAGCATCTCCTGCGGGACGTCCTTCAGGAGCAGGCCCGCAAGGCCGTCACGATCGACCAGATCCAGAAGAAGGTTGCCGAACACTTTGATATCCGTCTTGCCGACATGACCAGCAAGCGCCGCACGGCCTCCATCGCCTATCCCCGGCAGGTCGCCATGTACCTTGCCCGTGAACTGACCCCCTCGACACTCATCGAGATCGGGGATGCCTTTGGAGGCAAGGATCACGGCACCGTCATCCACGCATGCAAGCTCGTCAAGAAGCGCATGGAGGACGAGCCCAAGACGCGACATCTGGTGCGTCTCCTCGATCAGCAGCTCCAGCGGTAGTGGTTGCTCCCGGTTTTTCGGGAGAATCGCTTTGACACCATCCCCCCTGGAAACTATCCAAGGAGATCCTCGGGATCATCCCGTGGAATCTTCCCACTTCCCATGAAATTCACGGTCACCAAGCAGGCGCTCCTCGACGGACTTCAGCGCATCCAGAACATCGTCTCCAACCGGGTCACCCTGCCCGTCCTCTCCAATGTCCTCTTGGAGACAACGGACAACGGCCTGCAGTTGACCGCCACAGACCTCGAGGTCAGCGTCCGCACAGAGACCCCGGCCACCGTCGAGAAAGCGGGATCGACCACCCTCCCCGCCAAGCGACTCTTCTCAATCATCCGAGAGCTTCCCGCCGAGGAAATCGAGATCGAGACCGATAGCCGCAATATCGCCTCCATCCGGAGCGGCGCGAGCTTCTTCAAGGTCTTCGGTCTCCCCAAGGAGGAATATCCCGCCTTCCCCTCGCTCGAGGAAAAGCGCGGCTTCTCGATGAAGCAGTCCGACCTCAAGGATGGCCTCAAGAAGACCTCTTACGCGATCTCGCTTGACGAGACCCGCTACGTACTCAACGGCATCCTCTTCTCGTTCCGCGACGGGCGCCTCACCCTCGTGGCGACCGATGGCCGGCGCCTTGCACTCTGCGACGCCGAACTCGGCGAGATCAAGTACCCCGAGGGTCACGAGCGCGACTTCATCGTCCCCACCAAGGCCATCAACGAGCTCCAGCGCCTGCTCACCGATGAAAAGGAGGTCCGCCTCCATGTCGGCGACAATCTCGTCGCCCTTGACCTCGGCGGCACGGTTCTCGCCACCAAACTCGTCGACGGCACCTATCCGAATTACCGCCAGGTCATTCCCGGCGAGGCCAAGGAGCGCGTTTCCCTCGAGCGTGAGGTGCTTCTCCAATCGACGCGCCGCGTCGCCCTGCTCAGCAGCGACAAAAGCGGGTCGGTCCGCCTCAACTTCACGAAAAACAACCTCGATATCACCTCTAACACCCCTGAGGTCGGCGAGGCGAAGGAATCACTGGCCGTGGCCTACAAGGGACGTGACCTCTCGATCGCCTTCAATCCCGAGTTCCTGATCGACCCGCTCCGCAACCTTTCCGACGATACGATCGCCCTCGAACTCATAGATGAGATGAGCCCCGGCGTCATCAAGATCAACTCGGCCCAGCGCTTCCTCTACGTGCTCATGCCGATGCGCGTCTCGGTCTGACGTGCCCTCAACCTCGACCACACGCCGTAGTTGGCTGACCTACTCCCTGGTGGGGGTAGCTCTTCTAATGACGGGTTGCGAGGCCCCGATCATCTACCAGACCTCGCGGGATCGGCAGGCCGTCTCCGATGCGGTCGCCTCGGAAAAGCCTGGTGACTATTACGTCGGCTACCGTTTCTATAAAGTCGACTACCATATGTGGGGTTGGGTCAAAAAGCCGGGCCAACCTTGGAAGGATTCCCAGCTCGTGATGTTCAATGAGCAGAAGAAACTCGCCCCGGACCGCGAACGTCTCTCCATCGGCTCAGATAACAACACCGTCTACAAGCTCACCGGCTCGTTCTCCGGGCAGAAAGTCTACGAACCCGCCAGCGACAGGTTTTATCCCGAATTCGTGCTCACCGCAGCATCAGTGATGACCACCAATCCCCCGCTAATCTTTCCCGATAAGCGATGGACCGATCCCGCGATCCGCCTGATCGCCCCCCCCCAATTCTAATACAACCCAAAACCATGAAAACCTCTCCTGAGAACCCGTTTAACCTCACAGGAGAGACTGCCGTCGTCATCGGCGCCACGGGTGTCCTCGGCGGGTCACTGGCCGAGGGATTGGCTGCTGCTGGGGCCGCTGTGGCCGTCGCGGGTCGCAACAGGGAACGGGGTGAGGAACGTGTAGCCTCCATCGTGAAGGCCGGGGGCAGGGCTCGCTTTGTAACGGTGGACGCCTCCGACCGCGTGAGTCTGGAGAAGGCTCTTGCAGAAATCACTGCGGAACTGGGCCGTCCCACGATCCTGGTGAACGCTGCTGGAGGAAACGATCCCTCGGTGACCGTCACTCCGGAGCACCCCTTTGAGTCGATCACGGAGGAGGCCTGGACTAAGAGCTTCGACACGAACCTTGTCGGCGGGGCCCTCCTTCCCTGCCAGGTGTTCGGGCCTCATATGGCGGCTAACGGGGGCGGCAGTATCATCAATATCGCGAGCGTTTCGGCGCATCTGCCCCTCTCCCGCGTGGTCGCGTACTCGGCGGCGAAGGCTGCCGTGCTCAACCTGACCCGCTTCCTCGCCCGAGAGTGGGCGACCAAAGGGGTCCGCGTGAACTCCGTGACCCCCGGATTCTTCCCGGCGGAACAGAATCGCAAGCTGCTCTTTAACGAGGATGGCTCCCCCACGGCCCGCGCTGCCAGCATCTTGGGGCACACTCCGATGGCCCGCTTTGGTAAAGCCGAGGAACTCAACGGGGCGGTCATCTTCCTCGCCAGCCGTGCAGCCAGCGGGTTCGTGACCGGCATTGATCTCAAGGTCGACGGCGGCTTCCTCTGCCAGACGATCTGAAGACTCCGTCATGGCCGCCTTCCTCACCCCCGAGCAGGTAGAGCAGATCGTCGCCAAGGGACTTCCCCGGGAGGAACTCTCTGGTAAAAAGATTCTTTTGATTGTTCCGGACGCCACCCGGAGCTGCCCACTTGGCGATGTCTTCAAGGAGTTACATCGACAACTCTCGGGATCAGTTAAGGCCCTCGACGTGATGATCGCCCTGGGAACCCATCCCCCCATGAGCGAGGAGGCTATCTGCGAGCGGCTGGAAATCACCCGCGAGGAACGCGCTGGACACTACGCCTCCGTTCGCTTCCTCAACCATGAATGGGATAATCCGGCCGCCTTGCGCAGGATCGGGACCCTTAGCCCTAGGGAAACCGACGAACTCTCCGGCGGCCTCTTCTCAATGGAAGTACCGGTCGACATCAATGCCCGCCTCTTCGACTACGATGAGGTTGTCATAATCGGCCCGGTTTTCCCGCACGAGGTCGTCGGATTCTCTGGGGGGAATAAGTATCTTTTCCCGGGCGTTGCCGGTCCCGAGATTCTCAATTTCTTTCACTGGCTCGGAGCCGTGGTTACTAACCCGATGATCATCGGCCACAAGTGGACCCCGGTCCGTAAGGTTGTCGACCGGGCCGCCGCTCTCCTCTCGATCCCGAAACGCTGCCTCTGTATGGTCGTCGAGAAGGGCGGTTTGGCGGGACTCTTTGCCGGTACGCCTGAGATCGCATGGGACGAAGCCTCGGAGCTTTCGCGTAGGCTTCACATCACCTACAAGCCGAAGCCCTTCCACACCATCCTCTCGTGCGCCCCGGCGATGTATGATGAGCTTTGGGTGGGAGGGAAGTGTATGTACAAGCTCGAACCCGTGCTGGCCGACGGAGGGGAACTCATCATTTATGCCCCGCACATCCACGAGATCTCCGTGGTCCACGGGAAGCTGATCGAAGAGCTCGGCTATCATTGCCGCGACTACTTCCTCGGCCAATGGGACAGGTTCAAACACTACCCTTGGGGTATCATCGCCCACAGCACGCACGTCCGCGGCATCGGCACCTATGAGAACGGTGTCGAGAAATGCCGTGCCCGCGTGACGCTGGCCACAGGGATTCCGAAGGAGATCTGCGAAAAGATCAATATGGGCTACCGTGACCCCGCCTCGATCAATCCGGCCGATTATGCCGACCGCGAGGAAGAGGGCATCCTCCATGTACCCAAGGCGGGAGAGATGCTCTACCAGTTGGAGAATCCAGCTGCTTGGGCGGCCGGCGTCCCCGCCTGAACACGAGCCATGGGACCATTTGTCGTCATGGGCGTCTCTGGCTGCGGCAAAAGCAGTATTGCCGAGAAACTGGCCAAAGCCATGGGTGGCACCTTCCTTGATGCCGACGACTTTCACCCCCCGGCCAATAAGACCAAGATGGCCTCCGGGATCCCGCTCACGGACGAGGACCGCTGGGGCTGGCTCGATACCCTTAATGAGGAGCTCAGGAAGCGTTCCGATGACAAGACCCCGACGTTCCTTGCCTGCTCCGCCCTCCGCAAGGTGTACCGCGAGCGTCTGGCGGCGGAACTTCCGTGGCTGCGTTACCTCTACCTGAAGGGTTCCAAGGAACTGATCCGCTCCCGCATGGAATCACGCAGCGACCACTTCATGCCCCCGACCCTCCTCGACAGCCAATTCGCCGCCCTTGAGGAACCGACCGAGGCCGAGGCCGCCATCATTCCGATCGATCCCCCAGTGGAGAAAATCGTGGCCGGAATCCTTGATTTGATAAGACCTTGAAGAAGTCCTAAAGGTGCGGAAGCGCCTCAGGAAACGCGGCTTTTTTCCAGGATCGCCGTCGTTGAGCGCCCGGGGACGAGCTGAAGGATCCGAATCTCGGCGCCCACCTCGTGGAGGGCCGCCTTCTCGCTGGGATCGAGCGTTTCTGGGGTGTAATCGCCGCCCTTGGCATAGACGGCGGGCTTCAGCAGGCGGATCACCTCGGTCACCCGCTTGCCCGTGAAGATTGTCACATGATCGACGCAACGAAGAGCGGCCAACACCTCCGCCCGGTCGAGTTCACTATTCACAGGACGGGAGGGGCCCTTGAGTTCGCGGACCGAATCATCGGAATTCACCGCCACAACCAGTGCGTCACCGCAGCGACGGGCCTCCTCTAGATAGCGGACATGGCCGGTATGCAGGAGATCGAAGCATCCATTGGTCAGGACAAGCCGTTTCCCTGCGGCAGCGTATTCCGCCCCCAGGGCTTTCAGTGCATCAGTGGCCACTAAACGTGTCATGCCCTTATGGGAAACCGCAGTCACGAAGGTTGAAAGAAGATTCTCCTGTTTCATCCTCCGTCCGATTCCCTAGCTTTTGTAAATGCCATCCGATATCCCGTCCGCTTCCCTGTTCTCGCGCCTGTGGGCAGGGTGCGCGGCCTGCTGGCCAAGATATGCCTCGCGGGAACATTCTCCCTTTGGGGAGGACGAAGACCATGAGGAATGGCGTCTGATGGCTGTGCTGGCGGCAGGGTGCCTGATCTTTGGGATCCTGGGACTCCTCGCTGAATTCCTGAAGGCCGCCCCCTGCATTTCGGTGGCATTCTATATCCTGGCTTACCTCTGCGGCGGATGGGACGCGGCGGGCGACGCCTGGGAGCGGATCCGCAAGGGACAACTCGACGTCCATTTCCTAATGCTTGCGGTGGCTGTCGGCGCGGCGGTCATCGGAGCTTGGCGCGAGGGGGCCCTGCTACTCTTCCTCTTCTCGGCCTCCGGGGCCATGGAGCACTTTGCGATGGGTCGCACCAAGAAGGCAATCGACGCCCTCTTCCGTGGTGCCCCC
>RFPR01000021.1 GCA_009928265.1 Pseudomonadota bacterium
CGTGTGGAATTATCGGGACGGTTCCCCTTGGCGGGGTTCGGCAGCGGCATCGCGGGCTTAATCTGGATTTCTTTCCGCCCCTCGTTCTCCTCCTCCCCAAGGAATTCAAGAAGATAGGAACTCTTCCTGATCCCCGATTCCTGATAGGTCAATTTTGCGTACAACGGGGGAAATTGGGCCGGATTATTCGGATCGGTACCCGCCTCAAATTCCTCCCTGACGGTGAATCCTTTCCGCAGCGGATCGCGGTCGAGGATATTCATGTCAGTGTAATCCAGATGATGGTCGATGAGCCACTGGTTGGGCACCGGCGGATAGAGCGGCTCGCTTCCCGTCATTGGGTCGACGAGTTTGGCGTCTTTGAGCAGGTAGGGGCGTGAGATATAGGCTGAAGCCCCGTCTTCGCGAGGTTTCCAATCCACCGGTTTTTTCAGGTGTGCAATCGCATTGGAGGCGCCGGCAAACATCTCCGGGACGTAGGGAGCTCCTCCCAAACGCCCCGTTTGGCTCTTAAGGGAAGTTTCCAGTTGGGATGATTGCAGGAATAGAAAAGCTGCCGTTGCAGCGGTCGTCAGGACGGCTGCCCACAGCAGGACGAGATGGTAATAGCGGGGAAGGAACGATTTCATCTTCCTGTCATTTGGCAGCTTTTGGGCGATCTTGCCGACGGTCGGGGAACTCAAGGATCCGAATCCTAAGTGACGTGTTGATCTGTTCACGTCCCACGACGATCGGGATGCGTTGTACGGAAGCCTGTCCCTCCTGAGGAACGCCAGCAGCGGGTTGGGAGGGTTGCTGTGCTGCAGAATCGCGTCTGGGAGGTTCTGTTACGGTGTTCTGAAGTTGCAGGGAGTCAATTACCAGAAAGTATGGGGATTGGCTGAATGAGTTGAGGATTTCACGGAGCGAACCCTGATCGCAGCGAAATGATAGCTTCAAGGTGGCCGGATTTTCGTAGGGAAGCTCGGATTTCGGGGGTGTTGTGGGTGATAGGGCCTTGCGGTCTGGCTTGGGGTTCTGGGCGGCAGCCGAAACAACCTTCGAAAACTCTGCGATGATTAACCCGGGGTGTGAGATCAGATGTTCCGAAATCCAGTTGAAGACCGAGAGTTGTTTTGCCAGAGAAATCGCATCATCGGGTGCAGGAAGGCGGTTTTCGTATTCGTCCAAAGCGAGATAAAAACCCGAGGGAAGTGTGGCTCCCTTTTCGGTGGCCATACCTTTGATTTTGGTAACCTGTGCCCTCAGGGCGTCCTGAAGGAGTTGGGGTGCATCTTGCGATTTGGCTTTCTCCAGAGAGGCAAAGGGAGAGATGACATATTGATGGAGTGTCCCAATCAGTTGGTTTAGAGCGGATTGTTCGTCATCGATCGTTTTTCCGAGCTTGGAAAGGTTGGCTTCGTTCGGAGGCGGGGACTTCTTGGCCAACCCGGCCAACTTGGCCGCCGCATCGGAATAGGTCTGGGTGGCTGCGGAGTAGTCGTCCCAAGAACCATAGGCAAACCACCCACCGACTCCGGCCAGGATGACAAAGACAGCCACAAAAACCGAAGGGCCCTTGTTCTCAGCAAACCATGTCTTGATCTTGTTCATCGAAGTCAGGGCAGGGTGGATGGAATGGGGGTGCGCAGCGGTACCCGGAGGGCAAAAGGATAAGCCCAGAATTCGCCGTTGGGGCTGCTGCGCTGGGTGATCGCCTTGGACTTTTCCTTCTCGTCCACCGCAAAGAGTTCCGAGGATTGCAGGTTGGTTACGAAATCGTCGATGACAGATGCCTGCCGGGGATTGTCAAGATAGAGTCCCTTGACGACGACCGCCTTGAGGGTGGTGTCAGCGGATTTCGCCGGGGCTGCCTTTTGGGGTATGTCTCCAACGGGTTGGATTTCGGTGATCCAGAGGAATCTGTCCGGCACTTTGGAGGCAAGTTCGGAAACGATTTTCGGGTAGGCTTCCCGGAGTAAAACCACGGAAAGCAAGTCGGTGCTGGTCTTCCGGATCTCTGACTGTTTTTTGAGTAGTCCCTCGATCTTTTGGGAAACATCCACCATCTGCTTTGATTCCTGGGTAAGCCTGTCCGCCTCCCGTCGTGTGGCTTGGGCGGCACTCTTGCCATAGATTCCCCAGGCCAACAGGGATAGAATAAAGAGGATGGCAGCTGCCGCAAGGGCCGGCAGTTTTTTGGAAAACGATTGTTTTCGGGCAACCGATGGGGGCAGCAGATTGACGGATGTGTGCGCGCTGCCCGGCACAAACTGGAGAGCCCCGCCGATGAGTTCCCCAAGGTTCACTGGATTGGCTTCCACGAAAGAGGTGGCCTCCGAACCGACCGTGATCCCGTTGAGGGGATCAAAGAAGGAAGTTTCTTTCTGAAATTTTTCATGGATGAATTCCGCCAGATATGGCATCGAGGCCATGCCGCCGCTCAAAAGAATCATCGAGGGTTCGCTGCCTCCTAGGTTGGAGCGGTAGTAACCGAGCGAACGGGCGATGTCAGCCTGTGTTTTGATCAGCGTCTGGCGCGTGATTTTAGCCAGATTTGCCTCGACCGGATCTGCTGGAGGTTCGAACCCGGGCCCCAGGCCGACGCTGCCGCGGGTGATCTTCAAATGTTCCGACTCTTCCAGCGTGGCATTGATGTCCTTGGAAATGGAAACCGTGACGGCCAAGCCTCCTGACGGGATACTGCGGCAAAAGAAGGGGCCCGTTCCGGCGGTCACCATGTTGGTGGTCCTTGATCCGAGATCGAGCAGGAGGGAGGTATGCTCACCGCCCGTCTGCCCAAGTCGGCAGGAGTCATGAAGGGCAATCGGAGCCGTCGTCACCGAGGCGATTTGGAGTCCCGTATGGCTGATTGCGGTGCAGAGGGATTCAAGAAGATCCGTTTTGACGGCAAGAAAGACCAAGTTCACGGCGCCGGATGGGAGTTCACCCATGACAACGTAGTCCCAGACCACATTCTCCAACGGGAAGGGGATATTCTGCTGAGCCTCAAAGCGTGCCACTGCATCGACTTGTCCTGAAATCCCTCCCGGAACATCCAGGGGAACAACCCTTGTGAAGACCGTGTGCGCCGGCAGAACACAGGCGACCTTGCCGGATTTCAGTTTCCAGGATTTGAGAATATCGGCCAAGGCCAGGCCGGCTTGATCGGGACGGGAGGGGTCAAGGGCGGGATCGATGAGGAATTCCCTTCTGGCACCCCTCAGGAGCTTGAGTTTTCCATTCACTCCAACCGCGAACTCTGCAAGCCGGAGCGACTGCATGCCCAGATCAAGGGACAGGAACTTTTTCTCCGAGGCCATGAATTCAGCGGGGGTGGATGGTCTGAAGTCCTCTGGTTATGAAATCAGGGCTTTTTGACGCTCTCGTAGTAATCCCAGTTTAGGGGTGCAAAGGGTGTATCTTCCTTGTTCAGCAAAAGACCGGGAGTCTGCTGGAACTGCGGCCACCAGGCGCCGCCCGCGCTTTTAAGGCTTTTTTGAAAGATAACTTGCCCCTGTTTGGAAAACGTCACCCCGATATCGGTGATGGCGGAGTTCATATCCGTGGGAGCCTTTCCCCCGAAAAGACGTTCTAGGGTGCGGGGACTGATGTAGATCACGGTTTTGAGTTGGGCATTTCCGGGATCCAGGGATTTCGCGGGTACCGAGGAAAGGGCGGTCTGACCCGTCAGCAGGGCACCCTGAGGGTACTGGGCGCCCTTGTTGTTCAGGAGCACATAATAATTTACCGTGAGTTCATCATTATATTTTTCAGCGGGGTTAGTCGGCTGCCAGACAAAGGTGGTCTCGATTTCGGCCCATTTTTTGGGAGGGACAAGTTTGGATGGTGCTCCCGAGTAGGAGATTGCAGGGGCCGAAACCAACTGGGGTTCGATTTTGGTAACGGTGACTTCTGATGCTGTCTGGGCAATTGATACCGTCATGCAACACAGCATCAAGGCAAGGGCTTGGGCTATAGAAAAAACTTGGGGAAGTCGTATGGAAAGTGACATGAGTTCTGATTTCGGGGAAAGTTAAAATTATGGGATATGAGCCGTGAGATCCAGAAAGAAACAAGGCTTTCGAGAGCGGATTGATAAGATATCACCCATTCTCCTGAACGAGGAATAGGGAAGTAACGAAGTTACTTTGCTCCGCGTCTGAAAAGAACCGCCGGGACCGTTTGGATCATGATCCAAAAATCAAGAAGCAGGGAGGCATGCTCGATATACTCAAGATCCAGATTCACCCAATCCTCGAAGCTGCGGATCGAATTTCTTCCGCGGATCTGCCAGAGGCAGGTTAGACCTGGTTTCACGCTTAGCCGACGGCGATGGGTGCTCTTCTCGATCATCTCCGTTTCGTAATCAGGGAGGGGTCGGGGGCCCACGATGCTCATCTCTCCCTTGAGGACATTGAGCAACTGCGGAATCTCATCAAGGCTCGTTCGCCGCAAATACTCACCCAGCGGCGTTACCCTGGGATCCCTATCGATCTTGAAGACGGGGCCCTCCATCTCGTTATGTCGTGAGAGTTGGGCATGGAGGTCGGGGGCATTCGCGACCATCGATCGGAATTTGAGAATCGTGAATCGCTTGCCTCTCTTGCCGCTACGGACCTGCTTGAAAATGACGGGACCAGGAGAGGTAACTCTGATAGCAAACGCTATGGCAAGCGAGGGAATCAGCAGGACGATGATCCCGAATGTGGCTCCCAGAATATCAAGACCGCGTTTAAGGAAGAAATACCAGAAATCTGAGGTGGAGCGCCGGAATGCCAAGACACGGTTCCTGCCCACCTGCTCGAATTCCGGTATGCTGTGGATGTTGTGGAAATCGGGGGCTGAGATCCAGACATCCAGACCCTCGCTTTCGCAGGAAGCAGGCAGATCGGAGTTTGCGGCGGATTCGGGCGAGACGAAGATGACCCTGCCGGCGGAATGCTGTCTGATCGCTTTCCGTACGGCAGAAGCGTCGGTTTTTTTCAGGTCATAAGTCTCCGCAATCTGGAGTTCTAGGCGCTCCCATTCCGTCAGTCCCTCCAGAAACATGCCGATCCGTTCACCGGAACCCACGATGATGCTTCGCTCCCCCAAGCTCCCCTTTTTGTAACTGCGGATCAGGATGCCACGGGTGAAGTAGACCCTGGCCAACAGCGTCAAGGGGGCCAGTACAAGGAAGAGGATCAGAACCGAGCGACTCGGGACTTCAAGTCGGCCGAAGATCGCCGTGACTCCGAGGAAGAGGACGAGCCAAAAGCCGGACTTGGCGATTTTAGCAAGGAGGCTTTCGTAACGCTGTGAAAGAGGATGCGTGTAGTACCCGTGAAGATCGAGAAGAAGAGGGGACAGGGGGATCACCAGAGCTATGATCCAGAAAGAGTGGGAAAAACTCGGAATGTTACCAAACCTTTCACTGCCAAGCGGTCCACTCCTCAGGTAATGGCCAAGCGCTAAACACCCTCCCATGAGGAGTCCATCAAGGATCATCTGGAGATCCTTGGAAATGTTCTGCCCCCTGTTCATACTGTGAGCATGTTTTTCAAAAAGCCCAACCTATGCTCCGTATGAAGAGGGGTCAAATCAAGAGCATCCAGGAATTGATTTCCGCAGGACGCACGCTTGTCGTGGGAACTCTCCATGAAAGAACCGGCCTGCAACGCATCCGCCGCGGAGGAAATGCTCTCTCCTGCCTGGATCTGCTTGAGGTTCGGATGGATTGCCTTGATGGGACTGCACTTCCCGGGGATTGGCCACTTCCGGTCATCGCGACAGCCCGTCATCCTGACGAGGGCGGGAGCAATAGTCTTTCCGGGGCGAGGAGAGCCGCCTTGCTTCATGATGCGGTTTCCTGGTCGGCTGCCGTTGATGTGGAGCTGCGTTCCGCACGGGCGCTGGCTCCCGTCATCGCCGAGGCTCATCAGCACGGGCGCACGGTGATTCTCTCCCACCATGATTTCAAGGCAACTCCGTCCCTAAAGTCCCTCAGAAGTCTCGCTGCCAGGGCGGCTGGATCGGGTGCCGATCTGTTCAAAGTGGCGACCTTGCTGCGTGATCGGAGTGACCTGATGACGATGCTTGAATTCCAAGCAGGCAACTCGCCGTTGCCAGTGGTGGCGATGGGCATGGGAAATGCCGGTCGGTTTTCACGGATGGTTCTCGCGGGATTCGGTGCCCCGCTCTGTTACGGATGGCTCGGTAAGCCGCAGGTTCCGGGTCAGTGGCCCGCAATGGAATTAAGAAGTCTGCTCAACGGGGTTCTTCCAGCGTGAGTCCGGGGGCCTGGTCCCTGCCGATCGTCGCGGGATTCGGATACTCCCTCGGGGTGCTCGTTATCAGGCGTTCCCTGATGCAGGGGATCTCGGGAGCCAGTGTCAATCTGGCGTGCAATGCCGTGATGGCCCTGCTGTTCCAATTATTCTGGTTCGTGCCCAGTCATTCCTTCCCGTGGAGGGAGCTGATGTGGCCAATACTCTGCGGGGCGATCTTTTTTCTAGGGCAGATCCTGACGTTTCGAGCAATCGCTGCGGGTGATGTCTCTGTTTCGACGCCCCTCATGGGGACCAAGGTGCTTTTTGTGGCCCTATTCACCGTCTTGATTGCCCGCACTCCCTTACCGGGTAGTTGGTGGTGGGCCTGCCTGATGGCGAGTTCCGGAATTGCCCTGATTTCCTATGATCGGCACGGACTTCATCACGGGATCCGTCAAGCCATTCTGTGGTCCCTTGCCGCAGCAGCCGTTTTTGCCATGACGGATTTGTTCGTGCAGTTAGGGGTTCCGCGTGTGGGGTATCCCCGTTTTGCCCCGATCATGTTCGGCACGATGGGGGTGCTCTCACTATGGTATCTTCCGGCGGTCCTCAGAACTCCCCCCTCCCAGGTGCACCGGGGCGGAAGTTCCTCGGGCAAGCGAATCGACTTGTGGTTAATGGCTGGGGCCGTGGTCCTCGCTTTCCAGTCCCTAGCCATGTACTCCGCGATCGGACTCTATGGCAGCGCAACGCTCACCAACATTCTCTACGGCTCGCGCTGTCTCTGGAGTGTTCTGTTGGCTTGGGTATTGGCAGTGCTCCATCACCGGCAGGGTGGAGTGATTCCTCACAGGGTCATGGGGAGGCGACTGATCGGTGCCATCCTCCTTGTTTCTGCGATGGCGCTCGTCCTTGCTTCATCGCGACGCTAGGCTTGGTTCCGCGATGAAAACGTCCTTTCCGGATCCCAACAAGGTTCCCGTCCTTCAGGACGGGGAGATTGGCGAGTTTCTCGATCTCCTGCTGGATGAATCAGTTGGGGCGGCTGAGAAGTCGGCTTTTCTGGATGCGCTTCATCGCCGGGGTGAAACTGCCGCCGAATTGGCCGGCTTTGCCAATTGCCTGCTCGAGAAAGCAGTCAGGCCTGTGATTTCACATGAAAATTCCGGCCCTTTACTGGAACTCTGCGGCACCGGAGGAGACCGGGCCGGATTTCTGAATATCTCGACGGCCGCGATGTTCGTGGCGGCGGGCGCCGGAGCCAGTGTTGTCAAGCACGGCAATCGTGCTTTTAGTTCCAAGTGTGGCAGTGCCGATGTGCTTGAGGAACTTGGAGTTTTCCTGCACCTCGATCCCAGAAGGGTAGGGGGTGTGCTCCGGGAGGCCGGGTGCGTTTTTTTGCTGGCCGGTGACTACCATCCGGCTTTGGCTGCACTTTCTCGTCTCCGCCGCGACATGGCTGCCGAGGGGAAACTGACTGTTTTCAATTTGCTGGGCCCTCTTCTCAATCCCGCTCATCCGGAAGTGCAGTTGACCGGGATCTACCGTTCCGGAATGCTGCCAGTGTACGCTGAAGCGATGAGGTTATTGGGGAGAAAAAAGGCGTGGGCAGTCCATGGGGAAGGAATGGGTAAATCGGGCGGCGTTGATGAGCTTTCCATCCTCGGATTTTCGACCATTCACGAAATCACCCCTGACGGTGAGTCTCTTGTATTTTCAATTCAGCCTGAGGATGCGGGACTGAAAACGGCTGACAATAATTCGGCATTGGTCGGAGGAGACGCCCGGGCAAATGCCGCCAGAATTCTCTCGATTCTTGGTGGCCACGAGGAAAGTTCAGCCACCGACATGATCCTGCTCAATGCCGGTGCTGCTCTCCATTTGGCGGGGATGGGGACCTCTCTGGCCGAATCGGTCTCTTTGGCCTCGCAGTCTCTCAAATCAGGAAAAGCTCTCCGTGCACTGGAGGCTCTCAGGAAAGCCTCGGGTGCCGCTGCTGTCTCGAGCTAAGCCAGAAAGCCTGGAAGCTCCTCGGGGCCGAAATCCGCCAACACCCGTCCATCATTGGTCACTAGTACTGGGGCAAGGGATTGACCCGAAATCCTTTTCATGGAAGCAAAGTCCCCTGGTGATGAGAGGACGTCGATTGCCTGATAGGGATGGCCGTGCTGCGAAAGCCATTCCTCGGCCATATCGCACCATGGGCATCCCCGCTTGATGTAAAGAGTCATCATTTAGTCAGTGTAGCCGATCATCTCCTTGCTTGCCAGAGCGGGAAGGAAACCTTACATTCCAAAGCTCACGTCGCCATCGTCTAACGGTTAGGACATGCGGTTCTCATCCGCATAATCGGGGTTCGATTCCCCGTGGCGATGCCAGTTTTATCGGTCTCCCTTGCTGGACTGGAGACAACGAATGGCTTAGCTTTGACGGAGCCATGCCCCCCGTTCCCGAATCCATCGAGCTCTACTGCAGTGCTGCAAAAGAATACAAGGCTTCGGACCTGATCCTGCAGGTCGGGGAACCCCCTGTGGTGAGGGTTTCAGGAAGCATCACTCCAATGGAGGCGCCTGCCATACCCGCAGGCGATCTCAAGGCATTTCGCGAGGCGTGCGGAGTCCCTAGTGGTTTTGCGGATCATGACGCCAGTTTTCTCTCAAGGGACGGAGTGCGCTTCCGTGTGAATTTTCACAGAAGGCTTGGAGGGGATGGGGCCGTTCTTCGCCGGATTAACACCGCCCCTCCGCCGCTGGATTCCATCGGGGTTCCCTCGGAATTATTGAGTGAGATGGTCCAGAGGCGTTCTGGCATTCTGATTGTTTCCGGACCCACGGGTTCCGGTAAAACCACCACCCTAGCCTCACTGTTGGACTGGGTGAATAAGAATCATGAACGGCACGTGGTGACGATCGAGGATCCGGTCGAATTTGTTTTTGAACGGGAAAAGTCTGTTTTTACGCAGAGGGCTGTTGGTCTCGATACGCCCGATTTCGCCGAGGGATTGCGCCGCGCTCTTCGTCAGGCCCCTGACATCATCCTGGTGGGTGAGATCCGAGATGCAGAGACGGCTGCCGTGGCGCTACAGGCCGCGGAAACGGGACACCTGGTTCTGGCGACACTTCATTCCTCTGACGTGAGCGAGGTGATTGAGCGGATCCAGGCATTTTTTCCCGAAAGTGAGCGCAAAGGATTGCTTCAGGTTCTTTCCGGCCAGTTATTGATGGTCCTTTGTCAAAAACTTGTCCCTTCCACGGATGGAGCCCGGGTTCTCGTCTGTGAATACCTGACCAACGCCGGCCTTTCCCGACAGTGCATTCTGAACGGCGACATGGCGGAGCTTAGGGATTATCTCGCCAAGGCCGATCCGGGGGAAACCGCTGATTTTTTGAGATCCTTTCATCGACTTGTTTGCGACGGTCGCCTTGATGCGGAAATGGCATTTCTGGCCTGCCCTAATCCTGCTGAGTTAAGACGTCGCCTCCGTGGTATCTCCAGCTCCTTTCTGACATGAATTCCGAGACTTCAGGTATTCCCGATGTCGTCGACCTTCTTCGCGATGCCGTGCGAGCGGGAGCATCGGATGTCCATCTCTGCGGAGGAATCTCTCCCTCGATGCGGGTTAGGGGTGAGATTGTTCCGTGTTCGGACCGGATTCTCAACCGTCGGGAATGCAGGGAACTGATCCTTGGCATTCTAACCGATTCCCAGCGTGCCAGGCTGGAGCGGGATCTTGAGTTGGATTTCGGTCTTCAGGTTGAAGGCACGGGGCGTTTCCGAGGGAATGCCCACTACAGCAGGGGGGCTTTGGAGGCCGCGTTCAGGCATATCCCCGAAGGGATCCCTCAGATCATGGATTTGGGTCATCGTCCCTCGGTTGTGGGATTGTGCGAAATGCCTCGGGGGCTTGTGCTCGTGACAGGAATGACTGGATCGGGAAAGACGACGACTCTAGCCGCGATGATCCGTCGAATTAGCGAAACGAGACAGTCCGTTATCGTCACGATCGAGGACCCCATCGAATTCTATTTCCCCAGCGGGAGGTCGATTATCAAACAGCGTGAATTGGGATCTGACACAAAGTCATTCCATGAGGCGCTCCGTCATGTCCTGCGTCAGGATCCCGATGTTATTATGGTCGGGGAGATGCGTGACCCTGAAACCGTCCGAGCTGCCCTCACGGCTGCCGAGACCGGACATTTGGTTCTCGCCACACTCCACACTAATGACGCCCCCCAGGCGCTTGACCGCATCATTGATAACTTTCCGGGAGACGAGCAGGAACAGATCCTCGGTCAGTTGGCCAATGCCCTGACAGCGGTGGTCGCCCAGCGACTTGTTCCCTCCGAAGATGGGCTCAGCAGAGTGATGGTCAGCGAATTGCTATTCAACAACAGTGCTGTGGCCGCATGTATCAGGGATCGGCGTTTCGAGCAGATCGTAGGCCTCATGGAGATTGGACGTAAGGATGGCATGCATACCATCGATGATTCGCTCGAAGAACTTTATCTCACGGGTCGAATCAGTAAGGAAGAAGCAGTGGCGGGATGCAGGGATGCGGCTAGGATGGAGGCTTTGCGTAGGGCTCCCCAGAAGGCGTGAGCATTCCCTTCATGCCGCTTTGCGCAGCGGTGCTCTTGATGTCGCCCTCCTTGAGGGGGGAGGAGCGATTCGATCTCTCCAAGCCACCAGATCGCGGGATGGTGATTGAAAACTGCACACCTGAGCGGATCGGTGGGTTCAGGCAACGGCTTGCCGATGCGTTGATTGGATCGTGGGAGCCGGCCTCAGGGCGATCCTCCGGGAGTTGTGCCCATCCGGCGTTCGCGCGTTGGGTTGAGCTGTCCCAGTGGGTGTCCCTGCTCGCCTCGGACGAATCCTCTGTCACCAAGAGATGGCTCTCACGCCATATCTCGGCGGAGCGGGATGGTGCGGGAGGCAAGAATGGGATCAGGTTGACGATTCACGAACCAGGCTCCCCGGTCGTCATCCGATATGATGGGTTCCAGCATCAGGTCGTCGAGCATTTGGCGTCTGATCCGGTCCTCCTCGCGCGGGCAATGAATTCCTTGGTGAGCAAGCCCTACTCCCCTCGGAACGGCATCCTGATCACGCGCCTGGAAAAAGAGTTTGTGGAGCAGACATCCGGCGACCCCACATTTCTTAGGCTCTTGTGCGACCACTTTTCGGAGGATGATTTTGCCCCGAAGGTTCTGACTGACCTGCAGTCGATCTGGAAATCGTCTCCTGCGGATTTCAGGGAATTTCCGGATCTGGCTCTCGCCATTGCATTGGTGAGGGATCAGCCCGCACCCGTTTTCTGGCCACATCATCAGGTCTCCTCCTCAGGATTTCACCGCGTGGAGCAGTCGCCTGTTGAGCTCTTTTCTGGACTGGTGGCGGCCCATCGTCGTGGAAAGCTACGGAGAGATCTCCACACACTAGGGGTCCGCAACCTGATGTTCGTCATAGATTCCCCCATCGATCCCTCTGAACTTGAGTGGGTCCGAAACGACCGACACGGAATGAGGGAAGAGCCACCCGCGGCACTTGCCTCCGTCAACTACGACGAGGGACGGATGCTGACGCAGAGTTATGTCTGGCCATGGGGTGAGTATCGGCTTGAGGCCATCAGGCGCCGTGGTGGAATCTGCATTGATCAGGCATATTATGCTGCGGCCTGTGCCAAGGCGCTCGGCATTCCCTCGATGATGTTCGCGGGATTAGGAAAAGAAGGAGGCCATTCCTGGGTGGGATATCTGCGTCGCGGCGGGGGATGGGATTTCTCGGTGGGAAGACCTTCGGGACAGGGATTGGCAACCGGCGAATCGATGGACCCCTCGAACTGGACCCCAGTCACCGACCACGACATGGAATCGATGATTTCGTTCCACGGATCGCAGCCCGGCGAAGCGGCCTCGAGGGACCTCGCGACGGCCGGGTTATTCCGGTACCGCAATAACGCTACCGCGGAGGGAAATGCCATCCGCAGCGCTCTTTCCCGCGACCGGCGGTATCCGGAATATTGGGATGCCTACGAGGATTGGCTCTTCAGGACCGGGGCGTCATCAAGAGAACTCAAGGCTCATCACGAGGCTGCGATCAGAAGCCTTTCCTTCTCAAGGGATCTCAAGGCGAGGCATGAAGAGGCCTTGGCGCGCCTCGATGTGAAAACGGGTGACCGCTCCGGTGCCGAATTCCTTGATCGACGGATTCTTGAGGAAAACAAAAAGGGTCGGGCTGATTTGAGCGCTGCGGCGACGGCCCGTTTGCTAAAAATGAAAATGGAGGCCGGAGATCCCGAGGCGGCTCTACGGGAGTATCGCAAGGAACTAGCGGTCCAGGGCAACGGAGGCAGTGATTTCTTCTACAGGGTGACCACGCCGCTCTGTGGATTCCTGATTTCCAAAGGCCGACCGGATCTATCGAGGAGAGTTCTCAAGGAGACTTATGATGTCATGAAGCCTCGGAGAGGGGCCTTGATTGATCACGATTTTCGCACTCTCTGGAAACAGGCCGGCGGCAAGGAATAGGTGGTCTCTCCCTTATTTCCTTTGGGGAAGCGGTCTTCCTTAGCTTTCGCGAACCGCTTGCTTCCGTTTCTCTCGCTTTTCCTCAATGGATGCCAATTCCGACGCGAGTTGCTTCCTTAGCGACTCTGCTGCAAGAGGATCGCCGTGTAATTTGGTGATTTCGGATTCCAGGAAGATTTTCTTTTCGGCGACCTTGGCATCGTATTCCGAATCAATCTCAGCGATTGCTGCTTTCTGTTCCTCGGTGAGTAATCGAGAGGGTTCCGATTGTTCAAGTCGGCTCATGGCAAGTTCGTAGGCGGATTTCATATTGTTCCTAGGATAGCATGTTTTTTGCGAAATCGGGACAAATTGCTGGTTGCCATGCAGTGTTCCATGCAGGGAAAGTTTACGGATGATCAGACTGCTAAGTACGGATTTTGACGGAACCCTGACGCTGGCCTATCCCGAGAGCACTCGATGCGTCCCTTCCCTGGCTGCGGAGTTATCCGCCGTATGCTCAACCGGAGGACTCTGGGCGGTGAATACCGGGCGTTCACTCGTGAGTGCCTTGGATGGGATCCGGGAACTTCAGGCCCCTGTTTTGCCTGATTACATCCTCACGAGTGAGCGTCATGTCCACAAACCGGACGGTCGAGGCGGATGGCATGACTATGGCGAATGGAATGACCTTTGCCGTACCCACCATGACCTGCTCTTCAAGGAATGCGGCGCCTTTTTCTCCAGGATCGAGAGACTCGTCGAGCGCCATCCGGGCGTCACCTTTCAGGACAATGTCGATGGCGTGCCTGGGGGACTGATCGCGCCCGACGAGGGGATCCTCGACGAGTTGACGCATGAACTGGATGCCCTTCCAGGAAGACCTCCCGAGTTCCATTACCAGCGCAGCAACGTCTACCTGCGCTTCTGCCACCGCGACTATGACAAAGGAACGGCCCTTGCGGAATTGAGCCGCCTGTTGGAAATGCCAACAGACGGGATCCTAGCCGTAGGTGATCATCAGAACGATCTTGCGATGCTCTTCGGTGATGTGGCGGCGATGGTGGCCTGTCCCGCCAATGCGCACCTGAGCGTGGTGAAGGAGATGGTTGCGGCGGCAGGAGGGCACGTCTCCGAACTGGAGGCAGGCGAGGGAACCGCCGAGGCGATCCATCTCTACCGGACAGGTAAGAGGAGTCCGGTCATAAAAAAACCGGGGAGTGACCGCTGACGGCCTGCTCCCCGGTTGGGATCGTTTTAGTGTTTAAGGAATCAGGCTTTCTTCTCGGCTAGCTTGAAGTGACCTTTTCCGACTCGCTTGATCTCGGGAAGTTTCTTGCCGGTGCTGCTGAACCAAACATGAACGTTGGCATTCTTGACCCCGATCTTCTTGGAGAGATCGGTTACCTTCATGCCAGCTTCTCCGGCTGCTTTGAGGGCGGCGACGATCTTCTTCTTAAGTGTGCCGCGGGGGGCGCGCTTTGCGGAACGTCCGGCTTTGGGAGCCTTGGTGACCTTTCCTTTTTTCGCAGGACGGCCGCGGCGCTTTCCGCTGGTGCGGATGGCCTTGCCGGAGATGAGGGAGGCGAGCTGGCCCTCGATCTTCTCGATTTCGGCAAGGAGGCTTTCCTTGCGATCAGTAAGTTTGATGAGATTGCGCAAAGCGCCGCTATTGATGTTTGTTAAGTTCATAACGAATGTGTTTATTCGAAAAAGCTAACGGCATGACAAGTATTAATTTTAAGGAAAAACAAATATTATGCAGCGGGGTGGGGGATCTTCCTGAGTCTTGTAATGAGGGTTGCATCCTCCTGATCACAGCAGGTTTGGGGGATCTCGCTGGAGTTGAGCTTCCCGCCACCGAGCGAGAGCGAGCTTCTAAGATGGAGATCCTAACAGCTCGGAGATTTCTTGCAGCCAGACGGGTGGTTCGAGCGATGTTCTCCAAACTTTCGGGAATACCTACTGAAAAGATTAACTTGGATCTCGATTCCAATGGCAAACCCTTCCTTGATGCAATGGACTATCAGTTCAGTATGGCTCATTCCGGAGAAATGGTTGCCGTTGCCATTTCCCGATCACCGATAGGAGTTGATCTCGAAATCGAGCGTGAAGTTGATGTCGTGACGTTGGCGCAGCGATTCTTCTCCCCGGAGGAGGCTTTGATCCTCGAGCGGAATCCGGATCCCACACTTTTTTTTAGACTCTGGACCTGTCGGGAGGCAGCCATCAAGGCGGACGGGAGGGGACTTGCCAAGCTATTGGGTCAGACCAAGGTGGACGAGGAAGCGAACTCTGCGGGTGGAATCGATGTGACGATCGGTGGCGAGTCCTGGATCGCGTGCCATTGCAGAGAGTCGGCTCGGGTTCACGTGGCCATGGCTTTCCGAGAACATCCGTCCTTAATTAACTGGTCTGATCTTCGCCGGGAGGTCATTGTTTAGATTCATGTCATTTCAGGAGTTTGGATTAGATGAGGCCGTAGTTCACGGCGCGCAGAGAATGGGTTATGTGGAGCCGTCGCCGATTCAGGCGCAGGCGATCCCGATTGCTCTGCAGGGACGCGATTTGATCGCCTCTGCACAAACGGGTACCGGCAAGACAGCAGCATTCGGCCTGCCGATACTCAGCAAGCTCAAAGAATCGAACGGCAAAATCCGCTGCCTGATCCTGGAACCTACCCGAGAACTGGCGCTTCAGGTCGAGGCCGCTTTCAAGGAATTCAGCGCCTTCACGGACCTGCATACCGTCGTTATTTTCGGTGGAGTCGGTTACGGGGCACAGCGCGAGGCCCTGCAAAAAGGGGCTGATGTCATCGTGGCCACGCCTGGACGCCTGCTAGATTTCATGCAGCAAGGGGAGATCCGTTTCGATGACCTTCAGGTTCTTGTCCTCGACGAGGTCGATCGGATGCTCGATATGGGCTTTCTTCCGGACGTCAGGCGCATCATAGAGAAATGTCCGAAGGAGCGTCAGACGCTTTTCTTCTCGGCAACTATTCCAGAGGAGATCGAGCGTCTTTCTTCCTGGTGCCTTCGTAATCCGGACAAAATTTCCATTGGTGTTCGCCGCTCGGCCGCCGAGACCGTCAAGCATGCCTTCTATCCGGTGGCAGCAGCCCAAAAATTCGACCTCCTCAAGGCGATGCTCGCACGCACCGATTACCATAGCGTCATTATTTTCTGCCGTACCAAGGACGGTGCCGACCGTATTGCGCGCCAACTTGAGCACGAGGACCACAAGGTAGCCGTTATGCACTCGAACCGTTCCCAGCAGGAGCGTGTCGATGCGCTGGAGGGATTCAAATCGGGCCGCTACGAGGTGATGATCGCCACCGATATCGCTGCGCGCGGCATCGACATAGCCGGGGTGAGTCATGTCATCAATTACGACGTTCCCCAGCATCCCGAGGATTACGTTCACCGCATCGGTCGGACTGGTCGCGCTCAGGCCGAAGGTGACGCCTTCACAATCATGACTGCCGAGGAGCTTCCCCATGTTCAGGCGATCGAGACCTTCATTGCCCAAAAGGTTCCCCGAGAGAAGCTCGAGAATTTCCCCTATCTCTTTACGATGCTCTTCCAAGAAGAGGAAGCGGCCAAAGTCCTCAAGAATCTGCGTGGGGCCAAGACTTTCAAGGGCTACAGCTACGGCGCCCGCCGCAGGCGCTAGGGAGTTTTTTCCGCCCGAATGTGGCGGAAATGTCACGGAATCTCGGTGGACTTGTCGGGAAGCTCTTGGAATGAGTTTCCAATGGCGGTTTTGCAACAAAGCACTCCCGAATCGACCCGGACCTCCACTGTAACTGAGCGGAAACGGCCTGCCTATGTCGTCCGTTTTGCCCGTAATGAGGAGGAAATTCGCGCCGCCTTGAGACTCCGGTACGAGGTCTTCAATCTGGAGCTTAACGAGGGATTGGTTAGTGCCCACGCGACGGGTATGGACGAGGATGAGTTCGACGAGGTTTGCGACCATTTGATCGTCGTCGAGGAGGGTTCCGACACCGTGGTTGGAACTTACCGAATGCAGACCGGCACGATGGCCGGGCTTCATCTTGGCTATTACAGCGCCTGCGAATTTGATTTTACCCCGTTCGAGCCGTTCAGGGATTCGCTCGTGGAGCTGGGGCGTGCCTGTGTTCACCGAGATCATCGCTCGATTGCAGTGATCTCGATGCTCTGGCGGGAGATTGTCCGTTATGCTCTGGATCGCAATGCCCGATATCTGATCGGCTGCAGTTCCCTGACTTCCCAGGATCCAGCTCATGGGAGGGCTCTCTACAATCGTTTTGCCTTCGAGGGGCATCTTGCGGATCCCGAGTTCCGAACCGTACCTCTTCCGGCTTTCGAACTCGACCAGGTTGAGCCTCTGGCGGATTGTCCGCCTCCGCCGAAACTTCTGCGTGCCTATCTTGGGATCGGTGCCAAGATCTGCTCCACTCCCGCAATCGACCGGGCCTTCGGTACCATTGATTTCCTGACCATGATCGACTGCTTCAATGCCGACCCAGCGGCCAAGGACCGCTTTGTGGAGCGTCCCAATGGCGGAAATCGAACCACGGTAACGAGGACAGTTCTTTGATGGGGGCTTTGTCTCTGCGGACGTTGCTTGGTCTGCTGCGACTCGGGTGGATCATCTTTTCGGGGATGGCGGTGCTCCGCTGGTTCCTAATCCGCCAGGGAGGTGGGGAGAGTGCCCGGATCGCATGGATGCAGTGGATGAGCCGACGCTTTCTCGCCCTGCTCCATGCACGAGTTACGGTCTCGGGGAGCATCCCCGTGGAGGGACTCGTCGCCAGCAATCATCTCAGTTATGTCGACATCTTGGTGATTGGTTCGCTCTGTCCCGCAATCTTTGTTGCTAAGAGTGATGTCAATGCTTGGCCAGTCTTCGGATGGCTTTGCCGCAATGCCGGAACTATTTTTGTAAGCCGTGACAATCCGACAGAGGTTCCGGCCCAGCTTGCAACGATGGAGTGCCCCCTGAGGGAGGGCATTCCGGTAGTTCTATTCCCCGAGGGAACCAGTTCAGAGGGATCCACCGTACTGCCCCTCCGCAGCTCCCTCTTGGAATCGGCGGTTCGGTCGGGGAAGCCGGTGACGCCCACGGCCATCTCTTACTCCTTGCATGGCAACGGAAATCCTGGTCAGGAAATCGCCTACTGGGGCGAGCACACCTTGTTCCCGCATCTGCTGAATCTTCTTTCCAAGCCCGGTTTCCAAGCCCGGATCGCTTTTGGCCACAGTCGCCCACCCGAATCCGACCGCAAGCGTGAGGCTACCCGGTTGCATGGCGAGGTATCGGAATTGCTGAAGCGAATGAAATAACTTCTGAGTTTCGCAATCTTTTCTCTGCTCCGCGAAGAGTCTGAGCTGGCACTCATGCTGGCTGGATGCCCCTTCTGGACATCTATTGTTTCCACAATCGTACGTGAACTATCTGAGAAAGATCTGCATCCAACCTGTTGGTAATAGCGTTCTTTCTCATGGATCGTGAAAGAGCAGAATCCGATTTTTCAGTTCGTTTTTTCCCCCTATTGGAGGAGATTGCCCAGATGAGAATTCTGATCCTGTTTTTTACCGTGGCCTTCCCTATGGTTCTCGGAACCATGACCGCCGCCCCTACCTCCTCTCCATCGCCTGCCAAGACCGCGACGGCCACCTTTGGCGGTGGCTGTTTCTGGTGTGTCGACGCCGTCTACCAGTATGTACCTGGAGTTCTCAAGATCACTTCGGGATACGCCGGGGGTACCGTTCCTAACCCAACCTATGACCAGGTTTGCACGGGACGAACCGGCCATGCCGAGGTGGTACAGATCTCCTACGATCCCTCCAAAGTGACCTATGACCAATTGCTGGATCTCTTTTGGAAGGCACACGACCCCACCACGCTCAACAGCCAGGGTGCCGATCACGGAACGCAGTATCGCTCGATCATCCTGACATCCTCTCCCGAAGAGGCTGCAGCAGCCGAATCCTCCAAGAAGAAGGCCCAGGTCCTGTTCTCAGATCCTATCGTCACCCAGATCGTGCCGCTGACCACCTTCTATCCTGCGGAGGAGTACCATCAGGACTATTACCAAAACAATAAGGACAAGAATCCTTACTGCCGTGCTGTCATCGCTCCGAAGCTCAAGAAGCTCGGCCTGCCCCAGTAATTGAGGAAACCGGGCGTGGTAGTTCAGCAGCAGAGGGTTTTCATTACCGGATCAGCCGTTCTCTCGGGATCGGTCGACAGGGTTGATGAGCTCTGGTCACTGGCTAAAGTTGATCAAAAGGTGCAGGGAGTTATTCCGACTGATGCGGAACTGGCCGCTCGCGCTGGTCTTGCGCTGGGGGATGCCACCATTCTCTCCAGGCATCAGATTCTTGCCCTCGCCGTGGCCGACCAGGCTTGGAAGATTGCCGGATTAAGAAGTGACAGGAATCGCCTTCGAGGAGAGGGGGCCAAGGAATCATTACCTCGGTTCGGATGTGTGGGGGGAAGTTCACTTGGCGGACTTGTCTCCATGGAGCAGGACTTCGAGTCACGCCCGGACAAGCGCTTCTCTCCCTATGCCCTGAGCCGCTGGAGGGGGAATGCCGTCAGTTCGGTCGTTGCCCTGAGGCATGGGCTCTCTGGAACCGTGCTTTCATTGAATGCTGCGTCCGCCTCGGGTGCCCAGATTCTCTGGATGTCAGGCACGCTGATCCGGAGTGGAATTGTGGATGCCGTCGTGGCTGTCGCTGCCGACCAATCCCCTTCTCAAGGGATCGCTTCGGCGATGGGTAGGAATGGGAGCGTTGCCAAGAATGGGAATTCAGCTCCACTCTCCAGCTCGCGGTCCGGCATGACTCCCTGCGAGGGAGCTGCTTGCCTGATTCTTGAAAGTGAGAAGCATGCCGCCGCACGATCCGCCAAGGTGTTGGCCGAATGGTTGGGAGGAGCGTCACGCAATGAGGCTCGGCATCTGCAGGCCCCTGACCCTGAGGGAAAAACCGTCGAGGAGATGATTCTCCGATCCCAAGAGGAGATCCTTCCCGGGGGGAAGTCAGTGGATTGGGTTTCGCTCCATGCCACCGGGACAAACCGCTACGACAATGTCGAGGCCTCGGTCCTAAAGCGTGTCTTCGGGGAAAAAATACCGTGGATCAGCGCTTTCAAGCGGACCACAGGGCATGCGCTTTCTGCCTCCGGGTTGC
>RFPR01000201.1 GCA_009928265.1 Pseudomonadota bacterium
TCCGATGAGCAGGAGATTGTGCCCTCCCGCCACAGCCACCTCGACGGCGCGTTTCACCCGATGCTGTCCCTTCACCTCGGAGAAATCGACGTCACCCGGCGCGGCCGCCCCGTCCTCCGAGAAGTCCTCGCGTGCAACTGCCTCAAGCTCGAGGTTTCGTGCGAGGAACTCGTGGGCTTCCCGGAGGTTCCTGACTCCGTAAACATCGATTCCTTCCACCACGGAAGCCTCGCGGGCATTTGCGACCGGCAGGATGACGGCCTTCTTGCCACGCTTTCTTGCCTCGAGGGTAAGGGGAAGGGCTCCTTTTACCGGACGAACCTCGCCCGTAAGAGCGAGTTCTCCCGCCACGGCGCATCGCGAGAGGCGCGCCAATTCCTCTTCCCGGTCGGCAACGATCATTCCAAGTGCGATCGGAAGATCGAAGCTTGGGCCCTGCTTGCGGATATCGGCGGGCGCGAGATTGACTGTTGTGCGTTTGCGGGGCCAGCGGTAGCCGCTGTTGCTGAGGGCCGCGATGACACGGTCCTTGCTCTCCTTCACGGCGGCATCAGGTAACCCGACGACAATGATCGATGGTTCTCCAGCTCCCGTGTTGACCTCGATTTCGATCTCGGTGGCATCGACGCCGACGACTGCTGCGGAAAAGACGCGTGTGATCATGGAACTATCGCGAACTGATCACACGGGATGGGCGATTTGTAAACGGGTGAAAAAAGATTTCGAACGCATCGGTTGACAGCCTTGTCAAATCACCAACGACACAACCGTCAACCCCCGCACACCATGAGCTACGAAGATTCAGAAGCCGGATTCCAACACTACCTCCGCCAGATCGCCCAATACCCCCTGCTGTCCCCGGCGCAGGAGATCACCCTGGCGGCCAAAATCCGCAAGGGTGACAAGAAGGCCAAGGAGGAGATGATTCGCGCAAACCTCCGACTGGTGGTGAAGATCGCCAGGGATTACGCCAATCTCGGCCTTCCACTTATGGATCTCATTTCCGAGGGCAATATCGGCCTTGTGAAGGCTGTCGAGCGCTTTGATCCATCCAAGGGTGGAAAGCTCTCCACTTACGGTGCATGGTGGATCAAGCAGTCGATCAAGCGGGCGCTGGCCAACCAGGGCAAAACTATCCGACTGCCTGTCCACCTTGTCGACAAAATCGCCAAAATCCGAAGGGTCGGGGCGTCACTAAGCGACGAACTTGGCCGGGAGGCCAGTGACGAGGAAATCGCCGAGGAGATCGGTATGAACGCGGCCAAGGTGAGCAGGCTCAAGCAGGCCGCAATCCGTCCAGCGTCCCTCGACGCGCCAGTCGGAGACGAGGATTCAACCGAGTTCGGCGAGTTGGTAGGAGACGAGGCCGCGGTCGATCCTTTTGAGAATCTCAGCGAGAAGAATCTCCAAGTGGAACTCGGCGACCTACTGGGTCAGCTTGATGAACGAGAAAAACGGATCATCAGCGCCCGCTTCGGCCTCGAAGGCTCGGATCCCATCACACTGGAGGAGGTCGGGGAGAAGTTCGGCGTGACCCGCGAGCGGATTCGCCAACTCCAGAACATCGCCCTCGGTAAGATGCGCCGCGCCCTTGCCAAGAGAGAGAAGATGAGTGTCGCCGATCACGGCATGATGCCCCAGGCGGCATAGCCGATATGGGGATTGTTTACTCGTGAATAGGTCATGGGGGCGGGGAAAAGAACCCGCTTCCCATAACCTTTTACTTTCCACTTTTCACTCATTCAGCCTTTGAAGCAGCCCTCCGTGACGGTGACGGGTTGATTCGTTCCGAACCGCCATGCCGAGTGCTTTCTTCTGGCCGACGAGTACGACCATGCGTTTGCCGCGGGTCACCCCCGTGTAGAGGAGATTCCGCTGGAGCAGGAGGTACTGCTGCATCGCGAGTGGGATGACGACGACGGGGAACTCCGATCCCTGGCTCTTGTGGATCGTGATCGCGTAGGCGAGTTCCAGTTCGTCCATCTCACCGAATTCATAGATGACGTCGCGTTTGCTGAAGCGGACAACGGCCTGCTTCTCCTCCCGGTCGATCGACCTGATCCTGCCGATATCCCCGTTGAAGACCTCTTTGTCGTAGTTGTTGGAGGTCTGGATCACCTTGTCACCCGTGCGGAAGAGATTCCCGAAGGCCTGATGCTCCTCACGATGCGGACTCTTCGGATTGAGCGAGGACTGCAGGCGGGTATTGAGTTCCCGGATGCCGAGGCTGCCCCGGTGCATCGGGCTCAGGATCTGGATCCCCTCGACAGGGTCGATACCGAGGTGTTTCGGCAGACGGTCGCGTACAAGGGAGACCAGGGTCGCCGCGCATTCTTCCGGATCCTCCCTATCAATGAAGACGAAGTCGGAATCCTTCGGGGTCTCCATGATGTCGGGGATTTCGCCGCGGTTGATCGAATGAGCCCCGCTGATGATCCGACTATCACCGGCCTGACGGAAAATCTCGCGGAGATGGACCACGGGGATCATGCCGCTGCGGATGATGTCGCCGAGGACCAGTCCCGGGCCGACGCTGGGAAGCTGATCCTCATCCCCCACGAGAATGAGGCGCGCTTTTCGAGGAAGGGCATCGAGCAGTCGACTCATGAGCGGCACATCGACCATCGAGACCTCGTCCACCACGACGACATCACCCTCGAGGGGATTGGAGGCATTGCGCTGGAATCCACCCTTGCGCGGCTGAAACTCGAGCAGGCGATGTAGCGTGAAGGCCTCGAGCCCCGTTGCCTCTGCGAGTCGCTGGGCGGCGCGGCCTGTGGGGGCGGCGAGCAGGCATTGTAATTTCTTGGCGGTGAGGATCCTGAGCAAGGACTGGACGAGGGTTGTCTTTCCAACGC
>RFPR01000202.1 GCA_009928265.1 Pseudomonadota bacterium
TATCGTCGCGTCGATTGATGGTAAACGTTGCTGATTTCGGGTCGGTAAGCCATCCTGAAAAATGGTCATCCTCCCAACGCCCGAGAATCCCCCAGGCGGTCCAATGGGTCGGCTTGCAGTTGCATGGCGCGAGATTGCAAAACAAGCAAAGCGTCGCCCAAGGGTCGCTTAACGGGCGATCGCGGTCCCGCTGCGCTCGCGCTCCAGGTACATGTCCATGCCTGCCATACATTTCAAAAAGTTTTGTCGCTGCGTCTGCACTTGTTTTGGGGGGTTGCCGTTGAACCATGCTTGAAAATCCTCCGGGGTTAGTTTGCGAACATTAAGACCCTTTGCGCTGCGCTTGGAATCATCAAGCGCTTGGTAAACCTTTTTAGCGATGATTCGATAAGGCTCGCCCGATTCCTCAATTTTCCACGCACCGTACCGGCCCGGATCAATATCGAGGCGGTCTGATACGTCACGCGAAAAAACAACGCAATCGGTATCGGCATAAAGCCATGCTTCGGGATCGAGTAAGGCTGCGCGCCGCACCACCATGCGAACGTGAGCGGTAATAAATGCGCCGAGTTGCGGTTGATGATAGTCGCGCTCGATGCGATCGACCGCGCGAAACCAAACATGGGACAAAAGCCCCGATTCGTCAATGTCATCCTCGCCTGCTGCGAACGGCATAAACCCGACCGGGCAATCATTGGCGAGCACTAGCTCGACCGGCTCGACTTGTTCAACCGTTTTCCCGTAACTATGGTTTCCAGTTGCCTTAACCATGGTCCCGATCGGGCCCGACGGTCCGCCTTCGCAACTCATCCGCAAGCGCTCTAAGCGCGAGACATACTCAAGCATTGAAAAGTCATCATCCCAAAAATAGGACTCATAAACCGTAAGGTTCCAACCTTCGCGCTTGAGTTGCTCGACCTCGATGCTTGTAAGCCAAGTATCGGCAATATGATCTTGTGAAAAAACGGCGCGGATGCGCCCGTTGATTTCCGTCTTGTAGTAAAAGGGAATACGGTTTTTCGGATGGGTCGCGCTTACCCTTGCGATATAGGTGCGAGCGTACTTATTGATTTTGCCAAGCGTATGACTGGCGAAACCGGCAGGCATCCGGCAATCGCGCATCGCGGCAGCATAAGCCTGATTAATGTCATATTTATAGACCGGCCCCTCGTACCGATCGACGCAAAAGCAAAAGCCCCCGCGCATGACATGCGAGCGGACAATACCAAGCAAAGCATCAGCAAGCGGTCGGATCGCGACCTTGGGCGGGATGTAACGCCTAAAAATCTGAATACAGGCTGCGCCCATTGTGGGGCTTAGGGGTTGCTCGAAATACTCGACCATGATGCTTTGAGCGCGTTGCATCGCCACATAAAGCCCTTCGGAATCGCGCATTGCATACGCGCAGTGCAAAGGATTGTTAGCGTCAAATTCCTCGCGCTCCCAATCAATCACGCCCGATAACTTCGCGACCTCGGGCGCGAAATTGCGGGTAAATTTGTCCAGGCTCACCCCCGCGAGCCCCAACATCGCCATACCATCGAGGAATTCCCAACCCTTAGCCTTGGGGTTTTCGACGTCGCACTCGTTGATGATCTTAAGCCCGCGAATCGCTTTCGACTTTGTAAGATAAGGGCGAATGACAAATCCGTCGCCTTGAAGTAAAGCGGCAGCGACAAAATAAGCGTCAAAATTGTTAGCGTTCCAACCGACAAACCGAACCCCCTCAAGCTCGGGGGTTAAAAAGTGAGTCAGTAGGATCGCGCGCAAATGCACCATCGAATCGATGCGCGACTCTAATCGAATGTTCAACGCTTCGGAAAAAGCGGTTATGTATAGCGGGCGGGGGGTTCCGGCAGCGATCCTCGTTGTCTCGAAATCATACGCGACCATCGGGACAATCTTAAGCTCGCGCTTAGGCGCGGCGCGCTGAAAGGGTCTAGCGCCGCCGGCTCTTTTTGCGTGTGATGGGTTGCTCATTGTTCGACTTTGGCAGGAAAAATACAACCGAATCGGCAGGGGTTAGCGCATACTGCGCCCGCTGCTCTAATTTCGCTTGAAGGTCCGCTGCGACTTCATCCGGCGGACTAAACCGTGTTTTGTTTGAATAATCGGTATATCGACGCACTGGATCATTGGGCCTTAGCTCGTCGCGGGCTAGCTGATTCTGCAAGGCTTGAAACCCCGAAACTTTTTGCTTGATTGCATCCTTAGCGCGGATCACTGAGCGCGCCGTGACTGCGCCGAATAACGGCGACTGCATCAAGGGCTCCACCGCTTGCGCGATAAGCTCCGGGCGCATGTAATCAGTCTTGTTAACGATCGCGCGCTGCCCCGGAAAGGCTTTAGGTCGAATGCGAATAATCGGCGACCCGTCGGGCTTAATGCCGACCACCACCGGCACTTTCTTAATAAGGTCGGGACGGGTTACAAAAACCGGAACCCGAGCATTAAAGGGTAAGCCCTCGACTGCTGCCTGATCGCGAGCGACCTCCGAATGGATTTTGAAAGCGAGATTGATCGCTTTCGTTGCTTCGCGGGGAATCGGGGTGTCGCCTCGTAACCATCGACCGATTTTTTGATGGGTCACGCCAACAAGCGCGCCCAGGTTGCGCATGGACCCCGCGCTTGTGAGCGCGAGCGCTAATTTGTCTTGGTTCGATAGCTTGGCAGGCATAGCGCGCCACTCTAGCGCACTGATTAGCGGTCGGCAAGGTTACCGGGGTTTGTTGGGTTGAAACAACAACGCACTGGGGCGGGAAATCGGGGTTGTGAGCGCTTGGGGGAGCGGGATGGTAGGTGCATGGGGACCGGGGAGCGATCGCGTTTCGTTATGCGTGACGTTATGGC
>RFPR01000203.1 GCA_009928265.1 Pseudomonadota bacterium
TCGGTATACCAGTCCCAGAGCTTTTCACGGTAGACCTCAGACTCGGCCTCTTCACGCTTTTTGATGGGGTCATCGATGAGGATCAGATCAAAGCCAAAGCCGGTCGGCGGCGTACCAACGCCACGCGCAACCAGCCCGCCGCCTGCGGTCGTCTCCCATTCGTCGGCACCAGTCTTGTCGGTCATTGCAATTCGACCGATGGCTAGATTCCGAGCCTTGCGGCTGAATTTGTGAGCCACTCGCTCGTTGTAGCCCGTGACAAGCGCTCTGGTATGGGGAGCGCGCTCTAATCTATAGACCGGATATCGCACTGTGACGGTCTCAGTCTTGGCGTGACGTGGCGGCATGAAGATCGCCAATCGGTCGATCTCACCACGTGTTACGGCGTCCAGATGCTCGGAGATCAGGCGAATATGCGGGACGTCAAAGGTCCACGAAGGAGGTGCGACCATTGGCAAGTAGTCCAGATATCGCCGGGCCTGACCACGTCGCGCCAGCTCTCGCCGGGCCAGTTCAGCGATTGCGGCTGCTTGCGAGGACGGCTGCTGGATCTTCACCATTGGCGAGCCTTTCGAGCTGATCTTCGGTCAGGTCGCTGTAGTTGATGTTAAGCTGGGTCGTTTGGACGTGCTGTTGATCCCGGTATAGATCCGGGCGGCGCGTCTTCAGCAGGAAGATCGCCAGGGTATCCGACGTCTGGAGTGCGCGCTGATATGCGGCCTGTTCCAGTCGGTCGATGGCGGCATTCAATGCGGCATCCCATTTCTCGGCAAAATCCGGATCCTTGCGGCGGCAGTGATAGGCGTAGGATCGATCTGTCCCGGATCCGGCAGCGGCGGCCGTGACCGAGAAGGTCTCGGAGAGCAGGGTCAGGAATCGCTCCTGCCATCCCGCCTTTCTTTTTATGCGTGGTTTTTGTAGGAGATGGCTGTGATTGGGATGACTTGCGGGTCGAATCCGGCGTCATCCCGACTGCCTTTTTCGATCGTGGCATTGACGGTCCTTTCTAATGTTCTGTAGATGACTCACCTGTCCAGATCTTGCTTCGCTCGTAGACGAACGTACCGACCTGATCTTCCTGAACTTCAAGATGAGAATCCAGTCCCTCAAGATATTCATCCGGAATGCGCTCGGGATATGCTAAGCACGTAATACCGCCGAGCCAAAACTTACAAGTCGAACACAAAATACCGATCATTATGGTTTCCTCGCGAATTGTAATAAATCGTCAAAAAACGATTTTACATTAGATGGCAGCTTTTGTGGTTCTACGTTGTACATTAAAAATGATTCTGCGAAATATTCCTTGTTGTTGGTCCTGGAATAATTGCTCACTTTTACGAAGTCGGTCATGGTCGCTCGGTTGTAGATATCTCTCCAACGATCATACAATGCCTGTACTTCAGGCTTACGCTGAGGAAACATCGTCATCATAGCCTGGTTGCTTGTTACCCTGTGCTTGAACTGCAAAAGTCCGATATTCGACCCGCCCAATAATTGATCGTGTAATACGTGCCCCATTTCGTGAGTAATAATATTCTCAGCTGCATCATCTGCATTCTTAAGGACAATCCATCTTGAAAAACGAGTGTTGTCTATCAAGTCCTGTATGTGTGACTGAGAATACAACGGATTCGTTCGCGCATAGGCTAATGCGCGCTGATGATTCGTAAGGTAATCGCTCACATTATCCCTGAATACGCGCTTTATTTCGTTTGGCGTAAACTTGCTGGGATTAAATTCGATCAATTGCCCGTGAGCGTGCGCTAATCCTTGCACTCCTGTAGAAGGTATAAGTCTGTCAATCTGTTCCAGTTTCCACGTCTGCCATACCTCGACCATGCGCTTATTGATGGCGTTAGCAGCGTCTAGCGACATCTGGCCATAATCCACCTTAATAGCAATGCCAGCTTCGCGAAGAAAGCGTTCGGCCTCGGGAATTGTCTTGGCCTTTTTATACACAACCCGAGTAGTGCGGTTCTGGATTGGTACGATTGTACCCGGTGGCGCGGGCGTAGCAGGCTGCTGTCTTCGTCGTCGTGTCGTTGGCACGGCTGGCGCGACGGGCGGCGGCGGCGGTAGTGGTGGCGGTGGTACCGGGGGCGGTGCAGTCCTGCGTCTCCCGCGCTGTGGCGGAGCAGGAGGCGTTACCGGCGGCTGCGGTGGTACTGGCGGCACCGGTGGCGCTGGAGGTGGTGCAGTGGTCGGCTTGCGACGCTGACGTTTGGGCGGTGCGACAGTTACAGGCGGCGATGGTGGAGCAGGCGGTACGGGAGGCACCGGGGGCGCGGGTGGCTTGAATCCGCCACGCTTATAGATCTCATCGAACGTCTCGAACTGTGTCGGATGGTTGTATCCGGGAAAAGCGCCTTGCTTGAGGATGGCCCGACGGGTTGAGAGCTGATAGTACGGCTGACCCCACTTCGGGCTATTCTGGCGGCCCACGAAGTCGAGCAGAGTAGCATCGCCGCGGCGATAGGCCTGAAGAGCGATATTGCTCCCAAGGATGTCGCGTTGAGTGATGGCATCCTGACGCCGGAACCAATCCTCGCCTTTCTCGAACTCGACCTTCTGGCCACGGATCAGCGGCGCCTGACTGCATCGGCATCGTGGGTGGCTCTCCATCCGCTCTTCGAGGCGATGCACGCTCCCGGCCAATGCGAGGCAGCTGGCACAGGTGCGGCGCGAGAAGCTGGCTACCCATACCCAGCCCTGAAGGATGTCCCCGTTCTGGCTCAGTGTGCGATGCGATGCTTCGCGGTATGCTCTCATCGTCTCAGTACGGGCGATGGTCAGAGCGCGGTTCATATTACCGCCGAGGGCTGCGCGGATCTGACTGGCGGTGCGAGT
>RFPR01000204.1 GCA_009928265.1 Pseudomonadota bacterium
GCCTAATTAGGCCCGACGCTGACACCGCGACTCCTGCTAGCGGTGAAGGCGACGCCAGCAGGATGGCTTCCCGACGGATCGACCGCGGCGGGTAGCGACTTCGACTCGTGGACGATCGGGGTGACGCAGCGTATCGCGCCGTGGCCGATCCCCTAAATCTCAAGCGCGGTGAAGCATGTGGACGGGCGCCCGGTGCGTTTCAAGGACAGGGGTTCGACTCCCCTCGCCTCCACCATTTTCATGCCCGGAGACATAGACGGTGATTTTTCACCTTCTTCGTTGACACGGATACGCGTCGCGCTACTCTCTTCCCTCCCGCGACACACCAACCGGGATTCTCTTTATGGCCACTTCCGAAGTCATCCTCACCGAAGCCGTTCCCTCCCTGGGAGCCGAAGCCGATATCGTCAAGGTCCGTGCCGGCTACGCCCGCAATTTCCTGATCCCCGGAGGCAAGGCCCTCGAGGTCACCCCAGCTTCCCTGCGCCGCATCAACAACCTCAAGGCAAAGCGTGCCGAGCGCGAAGCACGTGAGTTGAATGAGGCCGAGGCCGTCGCCACCAAGATCAATAAGCTCCGCCTCTCCCTGAAGCTCGAGACCGGCGAGACCGGCAAGGCTTTCGGATCGATCACCGCCGCAGACCTTCTCGAGCGCCTCACCGCCGAGATCTCGGATCTCGTCCTGCCCAAGCACGCCATCGTGCTGGATCGCCCCCTCAAGGAGAGCGGCGAGCACCAGATCCCGGTCAAGATCCACTCCGACGTTACCGCGACCCTTCGTATCGAGATCGCGGCAGCCCCCAAGGCTGAAGTTGAGGAGGAAGCTCCCCGCAAGTCCCGCCGCAAGTCGGAGGAGTCCGCCGAGGCGTAATCTTCCCCAGGCATGGCCGAAGGTCCCATGGACGGCCCTGCCGGAGCGACGGCTTCCAAAGCAGCCACCGCAGGAAAAGCGGGCGGAGGCAGGCAAAGCGCCGGTTCCTTCAATTCGCCGGCACGCCTTCCCGAGGCACATCGCCCACTGCCGGCGAGCATTGACGCCGAAAAAGGCGTTCTCTCCTCCATCCTGCTCTCACCACGGGAGACCCTCATCACGGCGGTTGAAAAAGGGATCACGGCGGAGCACTTCCACCATCCCGCTCACGGGACCATCTTTACGGCGCTCGAGGAACTCTCCAAGGCAAACAGCCCGATCGACCTGATCACGGTCACCCAGGCCCTCTCCGACAGGAACCAACTCGACCAGATCGGCGGTGCCTCGATCCTAGTCGATCTCCAGACCTTCCTCCCGACGGCGACCAATGCCGACTACTACATCGACATCATTCGGGAGAAGCATCTCCTGCGCCGTATGATCGCCGTTTGCACTGCCTCAGCGGCCCGGTGTTACGAGGAGCAGGGGGACGTGAAGGCCCTCATTGACGATGTGGAGAAGCAGGTCTTCACCGTGGCCGAGGACCGCGTCCGCGGCGACCTGCCCGAGATCAAGGATCATGTGAACGCTGCGCTCGACGCGATCGAACTGCTTTACAAGAACCGTGGTCAAGTAACCGGCGTCCCCACCGGCTACAAGCAGCTCGATAACATGACCAACGGGCTGCACCCGAGCGAAATGATCGTCATCGCGGCGCGTCCCTCGATGGGAAAGACCGCCCTTGCGATGAACATCGCCGAGCACGTCGCCGTCGACAAACAGATCCCCGTCGCCGTCTTCAGCCTCGAAATGAGCTCCCAGCAGCTGGCGACCCGTCTCCTCTGCTCGCGGGCTCGGGTCAACCTGCACCATATCCGCAACGGGATCATGCCCAAGAACGCCCAGCAGGAACTCTTCAAGGCGGTCACCGAATACAGCGCCAGCAAGATGGTCATCGACGATACGGCCGGCCTCAGCATCAACGAACTACGAGCCAAGTCACGCAGGCTCATGGACAAGCATGGCCTCGGGCTGATCGTGATCGACTACCTCCAGCTACTGAAGTCCCCTTCCAAGCGCGGCCAGGAAAACCGCCAGATCGAGATCGCCGAGATTTCCAACGGCATCAAGGCCCTCGCCAAGGAACTCACCATCCCGATCATCGTCCTTGCACAGCTGAACCGTAAATCCGAGGACCGCGGCGACGGAAAGCCCCGCATCTCCGATCTGCGTGAATCAGGCTCCATCGAGCAGGATGCGGACGTCGTGGGCCTGCTCTACCGCTCGGCCTACTACGCAAAGGACGATGAAGAAAAGAGCGAGAAGGGTGGCGAGGCAGAACTCATCATCGCCAAGCAGCGTAATGGTCCGACTGGCGAGGTGCCCCTCACCTTCCTCAGCGAGTTCACCCGCTTCGAAAGTCGCGATCTTTCCCATGGGGAAGGAGAACAGAATTAAGAAGTTTTTATCGCCATGCTCCCGACCAAAGCCTACGCCGCCCAGTCCGCCACCTCCCCGATCGCCCCGTTCTCATTCGAACACCGCGATCCGGGACCGAAGGATGTCCTGATCAAGATCACCCACTGCGGCGTCTGCCACACCGATATCCACATGTCTCGCGACGAGTGGGGCGGCTCCCTCTACCCGATGGTTCCCGGTCACGAGATCATAGGAACGGTGATCTCCGTCGGCTCAGAGGTTACCAAGGTTAAAGCCGGTGACCGGGCCGGAGTCGGCTGCTTCGTCGATTCGTGCCGGACCTGTCCGAGTTGTGAGGTGGGTCTGGAGAATTACTGCGAGCAGGGCTTCACCGGCACCTACAACAGCATGACCCGCGACGGGAAATCGCTGAATTTCGGTGGCTACTCCGAGCAGATCGTGACTGACGAACGCTTCGTCCTGAAGGTTTCC
>RFPR01000205.1 GCA_009928265.1 Pseudomonadota bacterium
TATTTATCATTATCTATTTTTCTCCTTTTTTTTTTGAAATAACAATAATAATGAAAAGTTTGTTTCAGGTATTTCTTTTTTTTCCAAAAAGATAATATTATATTTACATAATAAGTTTTTGTTGTTGTTGTTGTTGTGCTAATAACGTTTTTTCAACAAACGTTATTAGAATCTCAATATTGACAGAAAGTTCATCTAAATCGACTTGGTTGTCTTTAGATTCAACCTGAAGCTTTTTTCTTTTGATGCAAGAATGTAATGTTTTAAGGCCCTCTAAATAACCTAAAATAGATCTTTTTTTATTATGATGGCATGCAAGGACCATCCAACCAAGTTTTTCAAACATGGCTTCTGCCCAATCATTTAGTCCATGTATTGTGTTGTGACAATACATTTTTTTTTATTGTATAAGCAATTTTTTTTTTATTTATTATAATGATAAAAAAAAAAAATAATTTAACGAGAAAAAAAAATATTGTGTAAAAAAACGAAATAATTACAATAATAATAAATTAAACAAAAAAAAAATGAGCGGATTACTATTCTTAAATTCAAATGATTTTATAGTTCGTCAAGGATATAATGGAACCTGGTTGTCGTTAAATTGTGATATGAAAGATTTGGCACTGATCTTGTTCTATTCGAACGAGTGCAAATATTGTGAAAATTTGTTAAATATTTTTAAACAATTACCGAATTATATCCACGGATGCCGTTTTGCATTAATAAATATCAATAAAAATCCGGCTGTAATTGAAAAATCGAATCAAACAGTAGCTCCTATAACTTTTGTTCCAGATCTTATCCTTTATGTTAGAGAATTGCCTTATGTTCGGTATGATGGTCCTCATAATCTCGAACATATTCGTGATTTTATAATACAAGCTTATGAGAAAATAGAAAAAAATTCATTCTTACATGAGGAAGGAAATAAAAAACAACAGCAGCATTTATTGTCAGAACAAACAAATTTAATACGTGCATCAAATCAAAATATGAATCAGAATCAAAATATGAATCAGAATCAAAATAACAATCGCGGTTTTAATAATCATCATAGTTATAATCAAAATCAACAACATTTGAATTCAAATAGACAAGAAAATAATATGAATTCTCAATCATCATATCCTTCTCAACAACAACATCATCATAAACAAAAAGCTCCTATTCCCTCATATACGATAGGAAATCCAATTTGTGGAGAATGGAGAAAGGATAAAGTTTGTTATCTAAATTATAATTCTGCTTATGTTAAATAAAAGTATATATACATATATATATATATATATTCATTTTTTTAATGATGAAATGACGATGACACAAATGAATGCATTTAAAATAAATCCACATTTATTTTAAATTCACTAAAATATACTTTTTGCGTTTTTTTTTGATTAGCTCTAGAAAATATTAATATATATGATTGTTGTTTATATTAATAATAATTAATAATTTTCTATTAATTATTAGATCTTGTTGAGTGGTGTTACTTTTTCAATAGGTTGTAGTGACATGCATAAAAGGAAAATGAATTATATATACATTTTTTTTTCCACCTTTTTTAATATTTTTATTTTGAATATGAATATATAGTAATAATATTTTCTCTCTTTTTTATTTTTTTATTTTTTCTTCATGAATAATTCATTAAAGAGCAGGATACCATATGATATTACTTGCATCTGTGAAATAAATTGCGGCGGGTATCCACGTAATATTATCTTGACCTATCACTATCGGTGATATCGCACCAATTGTAAATGTTCCGTCACCTGTTCCACCTTGGAGGTATCCTGGTCCCGTTCCTTCAGTAACTGAAAAATCACCAGCAGCAAATGTCAAATAAGAAGGTTGAGGTCCAGTGTCACCCGTAGGACCGGTGTCACCCGTAGGTCCAGTATCACCAGTATATCCAGTTGCTCCAGTAGGTCCTGTAAATCCAGTTGGACCAGTAAATCCAGTAGCTCCAGTATCACCCGTATATCCAGTTGGTCCAGTTGGTCCTGTTATTCCTGTAGGACCAGTAAATCCAGTTGGTCCTGTTATTCCTGTGGGACCAGTAAGTCCAGTAGGACCAGTAAGTCCAGTTGGACCAGTAAATCCAGTTGGACCAGTAAATCCAGTTGGTCCAGTAAATCCAGTAGCACCAGTAAGTCCAGTTGGACCAGTAAATCCAGTTGGACCAGTAAATCCAGTTGGACCAGTAAATCCAGTTGGACCAGTAGGTCCAGTTATTCCAGTTGGTCCAGTAAATCCGGTTGTTCCAGTTGGACCAGTAAATCCAGTTGGACCCGTAAATCCAGTAGGACCAGTATTTCCAGTAAAACCAGTAGGACCATTTGGACCCACAAGAGTAACATTTTTAGACGCAGATATTCTTGATGTTCCAGGATCTAATAATTTTATTGTATATATCCATCCAGTTCCAAGAAGATTTGATTGTATGTCAGTAACATTGTAATAAGAAGTAGTAATTGGGTCATCGTCCAATGATATATTGCAGCCAATGGTTACAAATTTTCCATTTTGATTATAATAAGTATCATTTGAAATGTTAAAATATCCTGTCTGTCCTTGGGTGACAAATTGAGGAGGAGTATCTGTACTTGTCTTAAATGTAACAAGCGGACCAACTGGACCAACTGAACCAGTAGGTCCAGTAAATCCAGTAGCACCTGTAGCTCCAACAAATCCAGTAGGTCCAGTAATTCCAGTTGGTCCCGTAGATCCAGTAGGACCAGTAAATCCAGTAGGTCCAGTAAATCCAGTAGGACCAGTAAATCCAGTAGGTCCAGTAAATCCAGTAGGACCAGTA
>RFPR01000206.1 GCA_009928265.1 Pseudomonadota bacterium
CCTACGCTCGCAGTAGCTCTACTACAGCTTCGCTTGGCGGCCTACTGCGACATCCAAACTTCCTGCGCCTCTCAATATTAGCCAAGATTTAGGATTCACTAGGCAAAGGGATTTTTGATGCGGGGCTAGGCGCCCCAGCGGCAGCCGTAGCAACAAAACCTACGGCAAGCGCAGGGCAACAACGCCCCGCGCGAAAAGCCCCAGCCTACTGGACTTTCAGGAGTTCGATGTCGAACACCAGCGTCGCATCCGGAGGAATAACCCCACCTGCTCCTCGCGATCCGTAGGCCAGATTAGAGGGAATGAAGAGCTGGATCTTTCCGCCTTCTTTCATGAGTTGTACTCCCTCGGTCCAACCGGGGATGACACCGTTAAGAGGGAAGGAGATCGGCTCGTTGCGCTTGTAGGAGCTGTCAAATTCCTGTCCGTCAATGGTTGTGCCGCGATAATGAACGAGGACGGTGTCCGTGGCCTTGGGGCTCTTTCCCTTACCCTCGGTAATGACCTTGTATTGGAGACCGCTGGGAGTGGTCTTTACACCGGGTTGGGTGGAGTTCTGTTTCAGGAATGCCTGACCGAGTTCGAGGTTGGATTGGGCCATGATATTGGTGGTGGTGAGTGTGAGGAGGGCCGCGACGGCAAGGCCGGAAACAATGGACTTAGGGTTCATGAAGGGATTCTTATCATGATCAGCCCTGGAACTCGCGGATGATCAAGGTTGAGTTGTGACCACCGAACCCGAAAGAGTTGCTAAGGGCCACCTTGACCTTGGCCTCGCGCGCGGTGTGCGGGACATAGTCGAGATCGCACTCGGGATCGGGATTATCGAGATTGATGGTCGGCGGAATGATGCCGTCCCGCATGGCGAGGACGCAGGCCGCCAACTCGATGCCACCCGCGGCACCGAGGAGGTGACCGGTCATCGACTTGGTGGAGCTGACAGCCGTCTTGTAAGCGTCGGCCCCGAAGGCATCCTTGATCGCCTTGGTCTCGCAGATATCCCCGAGTTGGGTGGAGGTACCGTGGGCGTTCACGTAATCAATCTCGGCAGGGGTGACCTTGGCATGCTTCATGGCGACCTGCATGCATCGACTGGCTCCCTCACCCTCGGGACGGGGCGCGGTCATGTGATAGGCGTCGGCCGTGGCGCCGTAGCCGACGAGTTCGCAGTAAATGCGTGCCCCGCGCTTCTTGGCGTGCTCTAGCTCCTCAAGGATCACAACCCCGGTTCCCTCACCCATGACGAAGCCGTCACGGTCCTTGTCGAACGGACGGGAAGCTTTCTCGGGCTCGTCATTCCGGGTGCTGAGAGCTCGCATACAGGAGAAGCCGGCCACACCGATGGGTGATATGGTGGCCTCGGCACCCCCGGCAACGAAGGCGTCGGCATCGCCAAACTTGATGATGCGCCAGGCTTCGCCGATGGAGTTGTTGGAAGTTGCGCAGGCCGTGACGATCGACATGTTAGGCCCGCTGAGGCCGTACTCCATGGAAATAAGTCCGCTGGCCATGTTGCTGATCATCATGGCAATGGTGAACGGGGAGAGCTTGGAAGGGCCGCGGTCAAACAGCTTCTTCGCCTCATCCTCGATGGTCCGAAGACCGCCGATTCCACTGCCGACGATCACCCCGAAACGATCACGGTCAACTGCCTGCAGGTCGATTCCGGAATCCTCAAGGGCCATCTTGGCGCCGGCCATCGCAAACTGGGCAAAGCGATCAGCACGCCGGGCGTCCTTGGGTGTCTTGAACCAGGGGACCGGATCGAACCCCTTCACTTCTCCTGCAATCAGGCAGTCGTAGCCCGTGGTATCGAAGGCCTCGTAGTGGGTAACGCCGGACCTTCCCTCGGTCAGGCTCTTCCAGAAAGTAGGAATATCGGATCCCACGGGACTGATGACCCCCATGCCGGTAATGACAACTCTGCGTTCGCTCATATTTAAAAATAAACCTCCGGATGGAGGCATTCGGATAGTCAATCGGAGGGAAATCGGCTTGGCAACACCGAAGGGACTGACACTGAAAGAACTTTGCGCCTTGCAAGCAGAATCCCTCCGGATTCACCCTTGCATCTATGGATACGCCCCCTCCTCTTGAACCGCACCCCGAATCCTCCCGTCCCACCATTGACATGGTGCCGGCTGGCTACGCCGAGCACGCCCGTTCCTGGTGCATCGGACTTCATCTCTCCGGATTCTCGGGAATCCTTCTCGGCTGGTCACTCATGCATATCATTGCCCCGCTTGCCATCTGGCTCATCAAACGCGCCGACAGCCCCGACATCGATGCCACCGGCAAGGAGGTTTTGAACTTCCAGATCTCTTATTCGATCTACACCGGAGTCGCGATCCTGCTTTGCTTCGCACTGGTCGGCTTCCTGATCCTTCCCGTGGTACTGATCACCTGGATCGTCTGCATGGTGCTGGCCGCCGTGAAGGTCAGCAACGGTGAAAGCTACCGCTACCCCTTAACGATCCGGTTCCTCAAATAGGGACTCAGGGATCGATAATGGGTTATAAGGTTTTCCTCCATGACCCATCACCCACTCATTCGCACTTGCGAACGAGTGCTTCCTGATCCAGATTAAAACCACATAGGGGGCGTACTGGTTTCGACTCGAAGCTCGTCGCGCGTTCTGCATGCCGAGGATGATTCGTTGGCCTCGTTAAAAATCGGATCAAACAAAATAAACGCAGATTACGAAGATCTCGCCCTCGCGGCCTAATTAGGCCGC
>RFPR01000207.1 GCA_009928265.1 Pseudomonadota bacterium
CTCGCCGAGCACCGCCAGTGGCTGCTCGACCTGATCGCCGCGCGCAGGGGTGAGGGAAAGCCCTTCGTGGTTCCCGAATTCCGCGTCTCCGAACTCCGCAATGCCGTGGAGAAACTCGAGGGTGATCTTTGCATTTCCCGTCCGAAGAACCGCCTCTCCTGGGGAATCGAGTTTCCGTTCGATCCAGGGTTCGTTACCTACGTCTGGTTCGATGCGCTGGTGAACTACCTCAGCTTCGCCCCCGGCTACGATCCCATTCCGGCGCGCCCGCCCGAGGAGTTTTTGGTGTGGTGGCGCACCGTGATCCACGACATAGGCAAGGACATCCTCATTCCCGCCCACGGTGTGTACTGGCCGGTGATGCTGAAGGCTCTGGGATTCTCGGATGCCGAGATGCCCACGCTGCTCGTCCATGGATGGTGGAATATCTCCGGAGCCAAGATGAGCAAGAGCCTTGGGAACACCGTCGACCCCGATGTTTTGGCTGACCGGTATGGTCGTGTCGCCCTGCGGTACTACCTGATGGCTGACATCGCGACCGGGCGCGATGCTGACTTCAGCGAGGAACGGCTCATCCAGCGATACAATGTCGATCTCGCCAACGGACTCGGAAATCTCGTCAACCGGACCCTGAACATGACTCGCAAATACCGGGAGGGGAGTCCTGCCCGCGTTGACCTCCCTGCCGATCTTGCCATGCACCTTGCAGCCAATACTGCCTCTCAAGAGGCCTACGTGCGCTCCATGCGGGACGGGCAGGTTCAGGCGGGGTTGGAGTCCCTTGGGGATGTAGTCAACAGGGCCAATGCCCTGGTCGACGCTTCCGCTCCTTGGAAGTTGGCCAAGGATCCCGAGCAGACCGAACGGCTCGACGCCGTGCTCACGACGCTGATCCTCTCGGCACGCACCGCGGCCACGATGCTCCTGCCGGTGCTTCCCGAAGCGACTGCCGAGATCCTCGAACAACTCAATCTCGCAGCCGACCTCCTTGAGGAGAGCGGCTTGGAGCTCCTTCCCGCAGGCTACCGATGCGGCGAACCCAAGCCTGTCTTCCCGCGCTTGGAACCAATTGTTGCTCCCGAGGTATGAGCGAAACCCAGATCCAAAAGGCTCTAGGCAGGGTGCCGTTCTGGAAGCGCCAGCGCTACCGTCTGGAATGGCTTGGGTTGAGGCTTCTCTCCGGATTGGTCTGCCTTCTCCCGTATCGGGCCATTCGTCCCTTCGGTTTTTTCTTGGGATCGATTGTCTGGAGCTTTGACCGCAAACGCCGCGAAGTGACGTTGGCCAATCTTGAATGCGCTTTTGGGGATAGGTATAGCCCCGGTGAACAGATTGCCATTGGGCGCAAGTCCTTCGGAGTCTTTGCCGGGACGATGCTTGAACTGCTCTGGTCGCCGCGGTTGAGCAGGGAGTTCCTGAAAAAATTCGGAACACACGAGACCCTGGATCCTGCAAGCCGCCATGCCGATCAGGGCAACCCCGTGATCTATGCCTGCCTCCATGCGGGCAACTTTGAGTGGACGAGCAAGATCTCGGTCAATCTCTTCGGGCCCGTCCCCCTCATTGCACAGGAGTTCAAGAACCCTCTCATCGGACCCCTCTTCGACTCATGGCGTTCTGCCGTGGGTCATACGATTTTCCCCCGTAAGGGGGTCATGATCCGGATGCTCCGGCATCTGAAGGAAGGGGGCAAATTCGGAGTCCTTGTCGACCTCAACCTCAAGCCCTCTGACGGCCCGGTCATTATCCGGTGTTTTGGAAAATTCCTGACACCCGTCACCCGTCTTCCTGCGGAACTCGCGCTCAGAACAGGTGCTGCCGTTGTGCCTGTCGACATCCTGCCGAGAGACGGTGGAGGTCATCATCTTAGGTTTCATCCGGAGATCACGATTACAGAAACGACGACACCGGCCGAGATCGCCCAAGCCTGCTGGGATGCCCTCGAACCTCATCTCCACGAGCATCCCGAGCTTTGGCTTTGGAGTTACAAGCACTGGCGCTACCGCCCCAAAGGCTCGCAAGTGGATGGGTACCCATTCTATTCGTCGTGCGATGAGTCGTACCAGGAGTTGCTTCGTACCCAAGGATTCGCTCCTTGAGTGACGGACAATTGACCACGAAAAACACGAACGAACACGAAAGGATTGGGAGGCAGATTTGTTTCATTGAGCTTTTCGTGGTTGTTCGTGTTTTTCGTGGTTCTCTCATTCGCTTCAAGCCGTTCAGCTTTGAAAAAGGTGATGACAAGAAATCTGGCCGAGAGTAGGAATCGCCAAATGAGAATCTTGATCCTTCCTTTGGTTGTCGTTTCATTACTGCTTGCTGGTTGCAATACCTTCAAGGGCATTGGCGAAGACATCAGCGGCACGGCCAGCTGGACCCAGGAAAAGATCAGTGGCGCCGGGAGCAGTTCGGCAAAATCCTCCGACGCGGATTATGTCCAGAATCCCCCGCAATTCCCGAAGGCTAACTAGCTGACTTGGTTTTTCGGCATGGGAGAAAGCCCGCTTGGATCTTGGCTCCCCATAAGTGGCTTATTGCCACTTATGCTTCGGATAGCGGCGTGACAGCTCCGGTTTGATTTTCGGATAGGTTTCTTTCCAGAACGAGGCGAGGTCCTTAGTGATCTGGATGGGGCGGCGGTTGGGTGCGAGGATTTCGAGTGTCACCTCGGCGCGACCTCCCGCGAGTTTTGGCGTGGACGTTACCCCGTAGAGATCCTGGATCAGG
>RFPR01000208.1 GCA_009928265.1 Pseudomonadota bacterium
AAGGCGATGGACCTGCCGGTCCTGCTGGTCGTCCGCAATCGCCTCGGAGTGCTCAATCACACCCTGCTGACACTCGAATCAATTAGGAATCATGGCCTGACCTGCGGTGTCATCGTTCTCAACAACCACCCTGCTGACGATGGAGACGCGGCACGAGAGGGGAACCGCCGCCTTCTACCAACCCTCACCGATGTCCCGATCCTCTTTGAAATCGGATCAGGCCAGACCGATCTGGAACTGGCTGCGGCCTAAAACCAGATCTGCTTCTAATCCATTCCATCTTTCGTTCTTTTCAGGTTTCATCCCTCTCTGATCTTCATCCTTCTTCCTTTATCCTTTTTTCCCAATGCGCTCCTCCGGCCCCCAGATCGTCCTCGTCCGTCACGGTGAAACCGAATGGAGCAAGAACGGCAAGCATACCTCCTTCTCCGACATTCCGCTGACACTCGAGGGAGAGCGCCAGGCCGCCGCCCTCAAGGGTGAACTCTCGGAGTGGGACTTCAAGCTCGTCATGTGCAGTCCCCGAGCTCGTGCCAAGAGGACTTGCGAACTGGCTGGGTTCCTCGACCGGGCCGAGATTACCGATGATCTGGCTGAGTGGAACTACGGCGATTATGAGGGAATCACCACAAAGGAGATTCGCCAAAAGGATCCAAAATGGACCGTCTTCACGAGTTCCACTCCCGGAGGAGAAACCCCTGACCAAGTCGCCGAGCGCTGCGACCGCGTCATCGAACGAGCCAAGGCAATCAATGACGATGTGGTCCTCTTTGCCCACAGCCATGTCCTGCGGGTACTCATCGCCCGCTGGCTGGAACTCCCACCGATCGAGGGGCGCCACTTCGTCCTCCAGACCGGCACACTCAATATCCTGAGCTACGAACACGAATCGACCGTTCTGATCTCACTCAACGCCGAGACCTTCCGGAACGATCCCCGACGTTAGACTTTTTCATTTTCACTTTTTCCTATTACCCTCTCCATCGTGTTTCAAGTCATCTTCAATCCCGTCAGCGCAGCCGAGATGAGCGCACTTCCGAAGGACCTCCAGCTCGACTTGCTCGCCGAGTTCCAAATCCTTCCCACGGACCTTGATTCACTCGATGGAGTCGACTTCGGGACAATTCGTCGCGATGGACGGACCCTGCACCGCTACCGCTGCCGCGATCATCGTATCTACTTTGAAAAACATCCCGACGGAATCCTCATCCACCGCGTGCTTCACAAGAATACGATCCGTGACTTTCTCTTCCGCTCGAAGCTTCCGATGACCGATGACCATGACCAGGCCGAGGGAACGGACCAGTTCTGGAAGATGATCCACGATACGCCGTCGCAGGGACAGGCCTGATGCCCTCCCAGCCTCGCTTTCCTTTCTCCTCCGAGGAGGAGCGCCTGAGGGCATTCCCTGTCGCCCAAAAGAAGATCTTTCTCGCCCATGCAGGGGTCACCTCCCTGCCAGCCTGTGCCGCTGAAGCGATGGCCGCCTACGTCACCCAGAGCAGTCTGGATCAGCAGGAGTTCGGCGGGGTGCTCAAGGAGGTTGCCGAGTCTCGCCGCGATGCGGCCACGCTGATCGGCGCAGATGCCGGGGAAATCTCCCTGCTTGGTCCGACCTCCCTGGGCCTGAGTCTCTTCGCCAACGGGATTGACTGGAAGCCCGGCGACGAGGTGGTGATCTATGGAGAGGATTATCCGGCGAATGTCTACCCGTGGCTGAACCTTCGCCGTCAGGGGGTTGTGATCCGCTATCTCCAAACCGAGAGTCTTGGCAGGATCACTCCGGAGTGCGTCGAGTCCGCTCTGACACCAGCCACCCGTTTGGTCGCGCTGGCATCAGGCCATTTCCAAACGGGATGGCGCATCGACATTCCCACGATCGGGGCACTCCTGAGAAAAAAGGACATTCTCTTCTCGCTGGATGCCATCCAGACGCTTGGCGCCTTCCCGACTCCCGCTTCCGAGGTCGATTTCCTCTCGGCCGATGCTCACAAGTGGCTCCTAGGCCCCTTGGCCATGGGGATCGTCTATGTCTCCAAGGATCGTACGGAACTCTGCCGGCCGACCCTGCTCGGTTCCTGGAATGTGAAATCACCTGACTTTCAGGCGCAGACGGAGATTGAGTTCGAGGAAGGAGGTCGGCGCTACGAACCGGGGGTGCTCAATATTGCTGGGATTTACGGGATGCGGGCCGCGATCAACCTGATCAGGGAGACAGGCCTTAAAACGGTCTCTTCCTTGATCCTGGAACGCCGGGATCAACTCGAAAAGGGACTGTCTTCTCTCGGTTTCGAGTTCCTCGGTCCAGATTTCTCCGAACCGCTCCGTTCCGGCATCCTGACCACACGCCATGCGGGGCATGACCCGGCCGTTCTCTTCAAAACACTGGAGCAGGCGGGCATTTCCGCGTCCTGCCGCAAGACCCGAAACCATGGCTCCTGGCTCCGTTTCAGCCCCCATTTCTACAATACAACCTCTGAGATCGACCGGGTGCTGGATGTGCTCTCCGAGGCGGTAAAAAGTTGAGGCCTATTTTCCTTTTGCCAAACGGCATTTCTTCGGGCAAAGTTTTCAGCTCTCTTACCAATTTTTTATGAAAGCCGGCGTCCATCCCGATTACAACGACACGACCATCATCTGCGCCTGCGGAGCCGCCTATAAGACGCGCTCCACCAAGGACAATATC
>RFPR01000209.1 GCA_009928265.1 Pseudomonadota bacterium
AGCGAAGAGGACGAAGAAGACCGCCGCATGCTCGGCTGATTGCCCGGGCTGCCTCGCGATCCGTTTCTTCGAGAAGCACCTTACCCACGTCAAGGGTCCGCTCGGCGGCAAGCCGCTGTTGCTACAGCCGTGGCAGAAGCAGTGGCTTCACTCGCTCTACGGGACGCTGAAGCCCGACGGAACGCGTCAGTACCGCACGACGCTGCTCGCTATTCCTCGAGGGAACGCCAAGAGCACGACGGCCGCCGGCATCGCCTTGAAGGGACTGATGGAGGGCGAGCCGGGCGGCGAGAACTATTCGTGTGCCGCCGATCGTGAGCAGGCTAGGCTCGTCTGGGAAATCGCGAGCGGAATGGTTCAGCAGTCGCCCTTCCTGAGTCGGCACCTGAAACTCTACAGGAACGCGATCGTGCGGCCGGCGACGCATAGCACCTACAAGGCGTTGTCGGCGGAAGCCTTCACGAAACACGGCCTGAATCCGCACGTCGTGGTTTTCGACGAGCTCCATGCGCAGAAGTCGCGAGAACTTCACGATGTCATGGCGACGGCAATGGGAAAAAGAGCCCAGCCGATCATGGCGTATTTGACCACCGCAGGATTCGACAGAAAGTCGGTTTGCTGGGAGGTGTGGAAGTACGCCGAAGCGGTGGCGGCTGGCACGATCAAGGACGCGACGTTTCTCCCGGCCGTGTATGCCGCGCCGCCAGATGCCGACTGGAAGGACGAAAAGACCTGGGCGATAGCCAACCCGAATCTAGGCGTTTCAGTGCGGATTGATTTCTTGCGGCAGGAGTGTCAGAAGGCGGTCGAACTGCCGGCATACGAAAACACTTTCCGGCAACTTTATTTGAACCAGTGGACAGAGCAAGACACTAGATGGCTCCGCATGGATCACTGGGCAGCCGGTGCGATGGAGTGCCCGGTATCGCTGGAGGGGCGGGAATGCTGGGCCGGTCTTGATCTTGCCACAACGTTCGACACGACAGCGTTCGTGCTGCTCTTTCCGCTAGATGACGGCAAGTATTGGGTCGAACCGCATTTCTGGATTCCGTCGGAAAACCTTCAGCAAAGGGTGCGGCGAGACAAAGTTCCGTATGACGCCTGGGCTCGCCAAGGGCTACTGACCGTCACCGACGGCAACGTGACCGACTTTGATCGCGTGCGGGCCGACATCAACGCACTTGCCCAGAAATACAACATCCGGCAGATCGCCATCGACCGCTGGAATGCGACACAACTGGCGAACCAACTGCAAGGGGACGGGCTCTCGGTTATAGGCTTCGGGCAGGGCTACGGCTCCATGAGCGGCCCATCGAAGCAGTTGGAGGCGATGGTAGTCGGCGGCAAGTTGCTTCACGACGGCAACCCTGTCTTGGCTTGGCAAGCAGGGAACGTGGCGATTCAACAAGACACATCCGTCGGAAACATCAAGCCCAGCAAGGCGAGGAGTACAGAGCGAATCGACGGGATCGTCAGCCTCGTGATGGCGATCGGCGTTTACGCATCTCAAGAAATCTCGTCCGACCCAGAAGCCCCCGAAATCTTCTTCCTATGATCGCACGAAACGAGCACCGCATCCTCTGGCTGCCCGGCGAAGAACGCATGTGGGACGAGGACGCCGGCAGCCGCTCGTCGGCCGGCGTGCGGATCAGCCCCGACAACGCGCTCATGGTCTCGACGGTCTTTGCCTGCATTCGCGTGCTCGCGGAGGCGGTGGCGACGCCGGCTCTCCACGTGCTCGAGCGGATGACCGACGGCGGCAAGCGTCGCGCGACCGAGCTCCCGCTGTACCGGAAGTTGCACCTCCAGCCGAACGGGTGGCAGACCTCGTTTGAGTGGCGCTGCCAGTTGATGCTCCACGCCGGTCTCTACAACGTCGCCTACTGCGAGATCGTGCCCGGGCAGTCGGGATCGGTGGAGCAACTGATCCCGTTGCACCCGTCGCGGATGAAAGTTGAGCGACTGGAGAACGGCAAACTCCGCTACAAGTATCGCGAGGAGAAGGGGCAGGAGACGGTCTACAACCAGGAGCAGATCCTCGCCATTCGCGGGCTTACCGAAGACGGCATCAATGGCCTGTCACCAGTCGAGACGTGCAAAGACGCGATCGCCTTGGCGCGAGCCTACGAACTCCACGGGGCGCGGTACTTCGCCGCCGGTGCCCGGCCCGGCTTCGTGCTCTCGACCGAGGGCAATCTCAATGCCGAAGCCCGCGAGACGCTCGCGAACCAGTGGGATCGCAAGCACGCGGGAGTGGGAAATTCCCACCGGACGGCCGTGCTCACTGGCGGGCTCAAGCCCTACGGATTGCCGCAGAACACGAACACCGACAGCCAGTGGCTCGAAGGGCGGCGATTCCAGATCGAGGAAATCTGCCGGCTCTGGCGCGTGCCGGGTTGGAAAATTCAAGCCGCCGGCTCGACCCCGCCGGGATCGCTAGAGACTTCGTCGCAGGAGTTCCTCACCGACACGATCATGCCGTGGCTGCGGCGATTTGAGTCGGCGTTCACCCGCGATCTGATCGTCGAGGATGACCGCTACGAAGTGTCGTTCGACACCCGGTTCATGCTGCGTGCCGACTCCGCGAGCCGGTCAACGTACTACCGCCAGATGTGGGATCTCGGCGTCTTCAACACGAACGACATCCGCACAGAAGAAGGCATGAACCCG
>RFPR01000210.1 GCA_009928265.1 Pseudomonadota bacterium
AAAAAATAGTAAAAAAAACATATGAACAATCACGTCATAAATTATGTCGTTACGAGAAGGAGAAATTGTCATATTATGCGGTTGGAATAGTGATATTACAAAAAAACGGAAAAAAGATTTTGGACAACTACAATTATGTCCAGATGCTGAAACGACAGCTTTATATGCTAGAATTGAAAAAATTACATCTCTTCAAGGGAGCGACAGCTTGAAGGAAGTTACATTTTACAGTTTACCTATCTATGATTATGATAAAGATGATAGAACTGTTTTTTATCATTGGGTTCAACTATTTGATGATAAAGGACAGATTTCGAAACCATTTCTATTTATTGACAGATGGGATATATCATCATTAAATAAAAAAGATTTACGATTGTATAAAAAAAAAAACCAATATACAATCATACGAAGAACAAAGTGGGTGGATTGGCCGTCTTCTTTAGTGGAAAGAGCGGAGAAACAAAAACAACTACTAAAAATACCGCATCATGAACAAACTGCGGAGAAACAAAGACAGCAAAGAAAGTTAATGCGAAAACAGCAAATATCAATGAAAGATTTTTTAATTGAACAAGAAATAATAAAAAGACAAAACCAATTAGAAAGAACCAAAAAGGATTTCTATGATCTTGTTCGAGGCTATGAACCAACTTTAAAAATAGTTAAAAAATGTAGATATCCATATTATTTTGTTGAAGTTGAAGCACACAAGTACGATCTTGACAAATTGCGGGACATAATGAAAGTATTATTTAGTTCAAGTATAGACTGTAAGATTGGATTCGCAGAAACAAAAGATTTCCCAGATATAGATGATTTTGATTTTTATTATCGTAAATATACTATATGGCCAGCCGCTAAATTTAATTTAATGATATATATTGACTCCATTGCAACGCTTCACAAATTGTGTCGTCTATTAATTGAAAATGAAGATGTTGTTATTACACCATTACGTTTGGGATATAGAGTATCAAAATATGTTGAATTTACATTTCAAGTGGAAAAGGGGGAGATGAAATCTGGTATACAATACATATATTTTTTACCATCTTTCATTAATGAATATAAAAAATTACATCTTCAACAAACAAAACAAGATATTCAAAAAAATAAATCTGAATTTTCGAAAAAATTGAAACAGGATTTAAAACCCCTCAAGAAAAAAAAGCAATTCGTTGATACATTAAAGGATGAATTACCATATACAAGTCTTAAAAAAATAAATGTCGATAAAAAACCAACTGAAATAGAAAAAATGAAATTGTTAAAAGATATTGAAAAAGGTAAAAAACTAAGACCAATAAGACCACCTAAACAATTATTAGAAGAAATAAAATACGGCAAGACTCTAAAACCGACGAAGACCGATCCAATATTAGAGCAATGGATAGCTCAATTAGATAAACGTAAAAAGTAGATGATAGACTATGTGAACAACACTTCATAATAGAATGGATTCATTTAAAACGTTGATATCTTTGATCTCGTTGTCTATATTTTTGACATATCCAATATGCTTTTTACATCCTATCGTCATTCTATCCTCTTATCGTCATATCATCTTATCATCCTATCGTCCTATCATCTGACGATCCTATTGTCGTGACGTCCTATCGTCATATCATTTTATCATCCTATCGTCATATCATGCTATCGTGATATCATCCTATCATATCATCATCCTATCGTCATATCATGCTATCATTTTATCATATCATCATCCTATCGTCATATCATGCTATCGTGATATCATTTTATCATATCATCATCCTATCGTCATATCATGCTGTCGTGATATCATCCTATCATTTTATCATCCTATCGTCATATCATATCATCATCCTATCGTCATATCATGCTATCATTTTATCATATTATCATCCTATCGTCATGTCGTGATATCATTTTATCATATTATCATCCTATCGTCATGTCGTGATATCATTTTATCATATCATCATCCTATCGTCATATCATGCTATCATTTTATCATATCATCATCCTATCGTCATATCATCCTATCGTCCTATCGTGATATCATCCTATCATGATGTCGTGATATCATCATTACATTTTGAAAGAAGCAGAGCATAAGGCACAACGCACAAATACGGTTGCAGATTCATCGGCTCTACGAATTTGCTTACTAAATGAATATGTTTTTTTACTTCCACATTTTCTACATTCGATCACACCTTCTTCAATTTCGGGTGGATGTAATAAAAAAGAATCTTGTTCTAATTCCATATCATGATATTTTTGAAACACTGGATGTTTCATCCCAAATTGTTTTTTTTTTAAAAAAGAGATAATATGTTCCATATTTGGATGTGTAGTCCATTCCACAAGTAATTCGTATAAATAAAAACGAGCATATTCTGCATTATTTTTTGCCACGTCCTTCCATAAAAAATCCATTATTTTTTTTATATTATTTTTTTTTTTGACGAATTGACTAAGAGGATGATATGCCATTTCATAAAAAATATCTTTTTCTTGTTCTTCTTGTTCCATTGATGTCATTTGTTTTTGTTCTTTTTATTTCTTTGTATAAATACGAAAATTCTTGATTTTATATTCTTATATTCTTATATTATAATATTATAATATTAT
>RFPR01000022.1 GCA_009928265.1 Pseudomonadota bacterium
CCCCGCACGACGAGCTCCATCGCAGCGATGCCGCGCAGGGCGTAGGTAAGCGCCGGTTTGTTACCGGGAGCCATGGCTGTGTCCGAGATCGCGACGAGATCGCAGGCAAGCTCCTCGCGGTGCTCTCGCAGGAAGTCGTCAAGATTCGGGCTACCGATCTCCTCTTCTCCCTCGATCAGGAAGATCACATTGACCGGCAAAACCCCCTTCTCGCGCAGTGTCTCAGCGACTCCAAGGATGTGGGCGAGGATCTGGCCCTTATTGTCGGCGGCGCCCCGTGCGTAGATCCGGCCATCCGTGATACGGGGCTCGAAGGGATGTGTCGTCCACCCGTCGAGAGGATCGGGCGGCTGCACGTCATAGTGTCCGTAGATCAGGATGCTCCTCTTGGCGGGATCGCGTGGCGTGGCGGCGACAACGACCGGCGAACCAGGCGTGGAGTGAACCGACGCCGTTAGGCCGATGCCTGCAAGAAGCTCCCCGAGCCATTCGGCACAGGAGAGAAGATCCGGTGCGTGATCGGGTTGGGTCGAGACGCTAGGAAAGCGGAGGAACTCCTGCAGCTTGTGCAGTGGATCAAGCTGATCCATCGGCGCGAAGATTAGGCCTTAAGGTCCACGCCGAGGTCGCCGATCTTACCGAGATTGAGTCCGGCAAGGGCAGGAGTGGCGGCGGCCATCTGCTTGAAGAGATCCTCAATCGAAGAAGCTGACTCGGCACCTAGAGCGCGGAGCAGATCGGCAAGGATCTCCCAATCGTCACGGGCGTGGCCTGGGGCGTTCAATGCGCGATTGAGGCGCTGGAGGCGTCCCTTCACATTGACCATGGAGCCGCGCTTCTCATAGGCGGCGGAGCCGGGGAGCAGGACGGAGGCATGCTTGGTCGCCCCGTTAGGGAGAATGTCGAGAACCACCAGCGACGTGAGCTTCGAGAGATCGGTCTCGGAGATGCCGCAATGGAGCGGATTTTCGCCGAGGACGACAAGGGAGGTGATGCGACCGGCAGCGATACCGGCAGCAATCTCAGGAAGACGCGATCCGGGGGTGGCGGAGGCGACGCCGAGGAGCTTGGCTCCGGAAGTGTTCGGATTGCCGTCGGCGGAGACGAGAAACCCGTCACCCCTCTGGGCTCGGGGACGGACGTCGACGAGTTCCGTGCCGAGCGTGGCGGCGAGGCGCTTCACAAGGAAGAGTTCCTCGTTGGTCATGCGGCCCGAAGCGATGATGGCAGTAGCGTTACCGGCCTGTCCCTTGAGGGACGCGGCAGCGGCCGAAACGGCATCCTTCCAGCGGACGGCCTCTCCTTTCACCACGGGCTCCTTAAGGCGATCCTCGCGATGGAGGTAGGTGTAATTCAGGCGGTGCGAGTCGGGGATCCAGAAGGAATTCACCGCTTCGTTCTCGCGGGGGGTGATGCGGTGAACCTTGTTCTCGCGGCTGCCGATGAGGATGTTGGAACCGGTACCACAGGTAACGTCGATAGTCTTGCTCTCCTTGAGGAACCAGACACGCATCTTGAAGCGGAAATCCTTCGAAGTCAGAGCGCCGACGGGGCAGATGTCGACGGTATTGAGGGAGTAATTGCTGTCGAGGCGCTTGCCGGGATGGACGGTCAGGTGCGTATGTCCACCGCGGTCGACGAAGCCGAGGCAGTCGTCCTTGGCCACTTCGTTCATGAAGCGGATGCAGCGTGAGCAGAGGATGCAGCGCTCGTCATCGAGGATAATGCGCTCGCCGATATCGACATGCTTGGGCTTCTTGACCTTGTCATCCTCGAAGCGCGAATCGGCCTTACCGTACTCGACGGAGAACTCCTGGAGACGGCACTCGCCCGCCTTATCACAGATAGGGCAGTCGAGGGGGTGATTAATGAGCAGGAACTCAAGGACTCCCTTGCGGCACTCCTCGACGAGCGGGGAATTCGTGCGGACACCGAGTCCCTCGGAGACCTCAATGGCGCAGGAAATGGCGGGACGAGGGCTCCAAGCGATGACGGGGCGGCCGTCCTCTCCGAGCTCCGGCTTTCGGTCGGGGCCCATCTTGGGAGTGCCCATCTCGATGAGGCACATACGGCAGTTGCCGGGAGAGCTGAGCGCCGGATGGTAGCAGTAGTGCGGGACGTAGCTGCCGGCCTTCATACAGGCCTCGATGAGGCGGGTTCCCTTGGGGAACTGCTTCCACTCGCCGTCGATCTGGACATTGACCACGGGAACGGCCGGAGCAGTGGTCTCAGTCTTGGTTTCGGCGGTGGTGGCGGTGGCGCTCATCGGATTATCGGAAAATAGTGGCGAAAGAGACGATCTTTATCGCCCTTGGCGGCATCCGGGGCAAGGAATAAGGATCCCCGTGACTCTGAAAAGCCGATCCTTCGGATGGATGGCGGAGGGGGTGGGATTACCTTGGCGACGCCAAGGTGCTACATCATGGCTTTGCCCCAAAGAGGAGCCGCTCATCGCGGCATGGTGGTCGAACCAAGGTTCTTCATCCCACTGGAATGAATTATACCATCCTTCGGATGGATGGCGGAGGGGGTGGGATTCGGCCGCTGGTCAGCGGGTTAGAGGCCCATATTATCTGGGTCTACAGTGTACTCAAGCAAAACTAGCACCGACTCCGCGACTGCCAAAACGGACTCCGGAGGGACACTTTTAGGGACACCTCGGGACACTCTTTTTTGCCCCATGGAGGGGTCATGAAGCCTTCAGTTTTTCCGTCTGACTGCGAATTCCCTCAAAAATAGCATCTCGGATTTTTCCGGGAAAGTCCGGCGGGGTTTCTCGATCCACATGTTCCAGAACACCGGGAGCCTGCTCAATGATTTCCTCGATCAAGTCCGAGGCTTTGACCAGTCCGGCAAGCCGCGCAGCCTCATCCCAGTGATAAGGACGAATCTCCTGAATCTTTCGATGCAGACTCTTCCCCTTTAACCCCATGGCCATGGTGGCCCTTCTGAGATCAAGCAGCCCTGCGCCATGCCCAATGACCGGCCACATGGAGAGCACATCATAGAATGGGGTTAATCGATAGGTGTCTCCCCTCTCGTGGAAGATCGAGAAGTTCTTGGCGTGTCCATCCGTCGCGGCCATCAGCCAGAAAACGATCTGGGCTTTCACAAAGGCCCTCTTGTCCTCCACGGAGGTAGAGCTTGCATTGAGAATACCCAAGATCTTCGCAATGCCAGGGCCGCCTTGGTTTTCGTATTTCTGCGTGACCGGAACTCCGAGAGCCTGACAGAAATCCTCCTGAGGAAGACGGGCGATCCACGATCCATCCACCAACGCACGATCGAATCGCTCCACCGAAAGCACCTTTCTTTCTCCGAAGCGCAGGATCTCGCACTGCGCAGTCTTCAGCCCAAAGGCATTCATGATGCGCGAGCTGATCCACTCGTTCTCCACGGATCCCTGCATATCCACTTGGAGATTTCCGATCAGGCCCAGCGGTAGTTTGAAAATATGGGTCGTCGGCGTAGATCCAGAGGGACGCCACCAGCGACCCTTATGAAAAAGAAACGCCGTTTTCTCCTGAGCTCCGGCAATCGAGATCCTGAACTCGTCCTCCTCATCCATCGCCATGAGTGGGCTCCCTGAGATAGCCGCATTGAGTGCCTGCTCCACACCCTTCTCATCCAGCACCTCTCCCTCAATCCGATCAAAGCCCTCCGGCGTCTCACCCTCCGGCAGCAACTGGATTGCACCCACGCATTCCCTGCCTATGGCTGCGAGCAGATCAAATGGCTTCGTCGAGCGCGTCCCGTAACGAGTCATGATCCTTCTACGGATCTCTTCCGTGTCCGGCAGCAGATTGTCGAAGAAATCCGTAACCATCTTTCCACGCAGGGGAATATTGCCCGGCGTGAAGGGAAGAGAGAGCGACAGAACCCTCCTCTCCGGTGACTCAATCCAAGCCGGGTCATATTGGAAACTCGATGCATTGGAAACAGGAGGACTCCAGACACCCACCCGGATGCCATTCATCCAGATAACCAGCTGAGATCTGAGCGATTTGGTGGCCATGGCAAGTTCTACCAGGTTGAAGATGCCTTCTCAGAACCCTTCGCCGCAGACTGCTTGGCAGGCATGGAGGAGGCTAGACTCACCTCCAGCCGTCCACCCAATGCCGTAACAAGCCGGGAAATCTGCTCAAAACTCGTCCGCTCTGGAGCTGACTCAATCCTAGCGAGGCGTTTCTGGTTCACCCCCAGCAGCTGACCTGCTGCCTCCTGACTCAATCCAGCAGCATGTCTCAGCGCCTTGAGGGTCTGAGAAAGTTGGATCGGCGTGGATACCGGATAGTTCTGATGCATGATCTCTTCTACCACTCCTAAGTAGTATATGCAAGATACTACTTAAAGATGGTATATCCAATTTACTATCTTTGAGTGGTATCTCATACTGTTAGAACATCCCGCCTGCTCGGATCTACAGTGAGGGGCTTCCCTTTCTTTTGAAAGAAATCATGGGCTCTTTTTCTTTCAGAACATCCATCATGGGATTTTCTCCTGGGCAGGAGGAATCCTCTTCTTCTCATTACGGCTCTGCCAGTAGCGGGAGATCTGGCGGGTGGCGATAGAGAGCCATTCGCGGTTCTGGGCGACCTTGATGATGTCCACCGTGGCAAAATGCTTCGGCGAGTTGTGGGCTGGCTTCCCGAGTGGGATCAGCATCTTGGCAGCGACTAGTTGGGCTATATCGTGTTCGTGGAACCCCAACACCACCGCAACTTCAGCAGAAGTCAGGCGAGCAGGGAGACGACGACCATCGAGGAGGAGGGCCTCCTCCTCACCGGAAATGGGCTTCTTGGTATTGAACATCTCCAAGAGTGTTGCACCTCAATCACCCCCTGGTGCTCCCGATTGGGAGCAACTTTCCAGAGTGACGTCTTGGAAAACAGCCTGTTTCCGTATTTTGATCACCTTGCATGAAGAGGCCGCATGAGATCCGGGCAGAGGACATGCCGATCAAGATTCGTCCCAAGGCCAAAGACCTCGATGAGATCCTGCCACTGATAACCCTTTGCGCCTCGGGAAAGCTCTACGAAGTCGAGGAGTGGATCGCTGCTGACAAACCGATCCAGTGCCTCCCATCGGATGATCCGAGATGGCGAAAGATCGCTCCACCCTTAAAGACAGCGGCAGATCGAGGATTTCACAGCCTGGCGGCATTGCTTCTGGCCAATGGTTACGATCCCAACGGCGATGACGACTCCCCGCTGAGCGAAGCCGTCCGATCCCGAAACCACACGATGGTTAGCCTCTTGCTGGAATACGGCACCGATCCCTGTGGCTTCGATTTCTGCGACGCACTGGAAACCTACGATCGGGAGATGATGGACCGACTGATGCAAGCCGGTGCAAACCCCTGCCTGGACAATGCCGTCGCACGGGCTCTCAGGAGCAAAGCCAGACCGCTTCTAGGATTCGTGAAGAGCTACCGGGAGCAATACCCTTGCCTCCAGCGACAGGTCGACATTGCCCTCAATGTCTTCGTCGAAAATCAGGACGAAAAAGGCGTCGCGCTCATGCTCTGGCTGGGAGCCGATCCACATGCCCGGGTGCCATGCTCGCCGTACATTGAAGATGAAGAACACGAGATGGCCTCCCTGGAATCACCCTTCGAACGATCCGTCTGGCGAACTCGTGAAACCATCATGGAAATGCTTTTAAAGAAGCCCATCCCAGCGGATCAGGCTGATGACCTCTTGAGCCATGTTTCCCACAGAGGACTTCCCAAAGTCGTCAGCAGACTCCTGAAAGTAGGTGCGAATCCCAACCATATCGCGGAGGAGGACTGGCATATCCTCGATGGCTTCATCAGCAACCTCACCTATCGGTGGAGACTCTCGGATAATGACAGCGACGAGCGCGGCATTGAGGCCTTGAAGATGATCCTAGAAGCAGGCTCCAGATGGCCTGATCAACGTCCCGACGTACCACGGCTTCGGAGAGATCTTCTCAACTGCAAACCAAACACACTCAGAGCCATTATCGCGCTCTTCAAAGAGCATCAGGTCCTCACCGAGGAACAGCTTCATGAGCTCACACGCACCCCTACCATGAAGAAGCACCTTCAGAGTGTTTCCCCGATCGTGTCACGCCCGACACCCCAATCCACATACTCCACAGGGGGTGCTACGAGCAACTCAGGTGGATACTGGAAAAAGCACTGGTCGCAGCGCTGACCTACATCTCAGGCCTTTCTCTCATCGGCAGCCTGGTTGGCAAGATGGCGCCCCATCGAGGTATTCATGTATTCGGGGTCGGTATTGATTCCGACCCTGCCGAGGTCAAGACGGTCAGCATCCCAGCAGGTGCCGATGGTGGGATCCGCATGGTGTTTTTCCTCGGTATGCCAGACACAGGCGGTTTCCAAGAGGTCAAACTGTCTGTCTGTGATCTCAAAGTACTTCAATCGGAGTTCTGAGGCGTAGGCTGACCCCCTCCTACCGTGATCGGGATCGGTGAATTCATTCTCCCTCCTGCTGTCATGGAAGAGGGCAAATAGCCGCACCACGACGATGTCGGCCCCGGTACTTTCTGCTAGAAGCAAGCCGTTCCGTTCCACTCTCCTCCAGTGATCGGGACCATGATCAGAATCCTCACCGAGGAGGAACTGTCCAGAGACAGTCCGCCAGAGGGTTACAAAATCGATTCCCTGGTCAGTAGATCCCATCTTTTGCGTGGGCTTCCCAGTTCACGTCCTTAAATCGTGAACGCAGCTCCTGTTGCAGATCCGATGGCAACGAGTCGGAGAACCACACCAGGGTCAGAGATGAACAATCGAAATCGGCCTGAATCGGATCGAGACAGTGAAAGCATGCCATCAAGGTGTAGGCTGGCAGGCGACCAGAAGGAGGTTCGTATAGGAAGAGTCCTGTATTGCCGAATCGCCTTTCGACCCTTTTAGGTAATCTCTCCAGAGTGTGCTCGCGATGGAGGAGAAGGCTGCCTTCCATCCAACCGAGTGTTGAAATCTCGATGTGCAGGGATTCAAACCGAACCTTTCGCCCAGATGAGGTCAGGAAGTCTTCAAGATTTGGCTGTTCACTCATGCTTTTGGAGAGTTTGAGGCCTTTGCTGCATCAAAGTCCGAGATCTGCATGCAGCCTGTTGATGTACTGAATGACGATCTGTTTTGGATCTTCGGCGAAAAGATCACAGCATTCGGTCGTGTAGCCGGGGCCGCCATCAACCTCATGGCATACACTTCTGGCACCTGCTCTGGAAAGGCGCTCGGCTACAATACGGTACAGTTGCGGAGCAAAAACAGCTACAGGCACATCCTCGTCATCAGGCTGGTATTCACTGCCTGCCCAGAGGTCAGCAATGTCCTGGCAAGCGCCGAACTTAGCCGGATCCAGTTTTCCTACATTGGCTGCTAGAAAGGCATCTTTGATAGGACGGATTGCAAGATCTGGATCTTCCCAGGAAAGATAGCCTCCCTGAATTTCTCCAAACTGAAAGTCGATGGATGCTACATGGTGATCACATCCATTGTCTGATCCGCAGAAAGGACATTTGACTACTGGTTCCATATTGGCCTCCTAGAAGTGAAAGGGATTCATGATGACCTGAGGTTGTTTTTCCTAAATGGATGACTCCTTGAAAAGCCGCCGTTGCTCTCCGATGGCAACTGGATAGGGACCCTCATGGCAATAATCGTGGTTCCTCTCGTGGAAGGGATCCCTCAGAGGGAGTTCCAGCAACTCATTCAGATCAATCGTCATGCTTTCGTAAAGGTTTGCAGCGTACGTTGTGGACTCCTGCCTACGGTGACACAGGATTTCCAGATCCCTCGGATCGAAGCACTGAAGCAGGCGCGTCTTGATGTACGCACGATGAAAGTAATGAATAGGTACGGCTCCCATTCTTAGACTTCCGACACCGGTTCTATTTAGTTCTTCTTGTAAGGCCGTCCTCACCCCCTCTCCGGCCTCGCCAGAGATCAACGCCTCTACGACCCTACGCAGCCGTACTTGGGTAAAGAAGGCCCGCAGTTCATTATTGAGCGGGTTTTGCTGATAGCCATTCCTCTCCTGACCATCTGTTTCTACCTTGTAAAGAAGAAGGGCCAGAATGAGAGAGAGTGGTGGTTCAGCGCCATAGTTGTGGGTGATCGTCACCTGACTCCATCGCGCAAGCTCATGCTCTGCTCGTTCTGTAGAAAGCTTGGGTATCAGAATTGGTTTTTTGAATGTTGCAGTGGCTGTTTGGTGATTCTGAGTGCTCATAGATGTAAAATGCTCGATTACTACCCCCCAGCAATCGCGGGAACGATTGAGATCACGTCTGTTTCATCAACCGCGGTTTTCGTCACTTGCAAGAAGCGAACGTCCTCATCATTGACGAAGATATTGACGAACCTCCGGATTTCACCTTGCTCATCAAGGATTCGTTCTCCTAGCCCAGGGAAAGTGGAGTTGAGTTGTTCCAAGGCATCTTTCAGTGTTCTGCCATTCACAGAAATCTCCTCAAGATTTCCGGTCAACTTTCTTAGAGGTCCGGGTATTCGGATGGTTGGCATAGTTATTTCCTATTGATGGTTTTCTTTGGGTGGTGGAGTTTCTCGACCTTTGATTTGAGATCTTCTTCCGAGATCTCACTTGTGGCGGCCCAGCCACCCTTGCCGTCGATCGCATAGACCCAGATCGGCTTGCCCGGGTTATAGCCCGGTTCATTGCGATAGGTCTTGTAGAGGACCCCGAGACGATTGCCCTTGGGATCACGACACTCAGAGAGGGGTTCCTGGGGTTGAAATCCCCAGTTCGAAGCGGGAATAGTGTGGAAGATCAGTTTTGTGCTCATCTTGGTATTTTGAGTTGAGAGGTTGGTCGCTGGGTGTCCTAGTCCTCAAAATGGTCAAGTTCACTTAGCAGGCTATCCCTCAGGACTCGGGCGATAGAGGAATCACTAGTGTGAAGGCTCTTCCTAACCCTGTGCTTGGTATGATCAGGTAGGTGCAGAGTGAAATGGCACCACCAAGTGCCGTTGTTGTTCCAAAGGTGATGGAACGGATTGCTTGATTCGGTCCTTATTGAGAGGACCGGTTTATCGATGGTCGTTGTGCTCATGGGTGTTTCGTTTGGTAGTTTGAAACACCAGGAATCCGGACAACAAAAAAGCGCCTCTCTTCAGGAAAGGCGCTTCTCAAAGCCTGGAGAGATTTTGTGTTCGGAGGATTTCTCCCTCCGCACATCGGCCAGCTTTCGCTGTCCAGCCACCGTAGGATTTCTCCGTCCCCGGTTGGCAGCTCTTGGTGTTATCCAAGAGCGTTCCTGATGTTTGAAAGACACTACCAGCAACCTCTGGCTCAATGCAACAGGCCGGTGTGTCATAAAATCTGAATCACTGGATGCGCCGTGCTGGCGAGATATGAATCCCACGGAAGGGCTGTGAGTAGTTTCGTTTGAACCAGACAACTTCCCGGCAGCCATTGTAAAGCTGGATATCCCAGCAGAACAAAGCATCCGTGATGGTATCTCGTTCTGTGAAATCTCGGGTTTTCGTCCAGGAATCTTTACCGAAGCGATCATCCATCATGGAGTTAATACCCGGAGAGTTCATCTCGATGAGAATCGGGTTATTTCGGCCACCAAGGGCATCGGCTCGAGGATAGATCAACCTCTCGGGGAAACTGCCTGCTTCCAGTCGATCACCCAGGGCACAACCGACGACAAACAATCGGTCTCCGTAAATCTCGAACACGGCTATCTGCTGATAAACTCTGCCTATCTCCCTTGCCCTGTCCACGGTGATACCTTCAATTCCAAAGCTAGGCTCCTGGTGAACGGTATCAGGCGAACATCCAGCAATCTCAAAGAAGGAGATCCCAAGCTTTTGGAGAGCCTTGCAGAGAGAGTCATTACGGCGTGCATTTTCATCGGCATCCACGATTTCACCATCGGGATTGAATGCAGTGATGATGAAAAAATGATAAGGCCACTGCCTTGGGAAAGGATCCACCAGAAAGTGCGCCCCCAGATATTCAGGTCTGATAGTCGGTTCAATCATTGAGTCCAGATTGCATCAGGTTTCGCCACATAATCAGATCCACGAGGATCATTATTTTATCGAGCGAGAGGAGGTTGATTTCATGGAAGGCTCCATAACCCAGGTTGTGATTCCAGTAGTACTCACACCAAGCTACGGGCTCATATTCGGGGACTGCCGCCTCGATTTCCTTAAAGAGTTCAATCGTTGCCGCCATGCCCTCTAGGTGCTCCTCAATCATCTCCATGGGGATCCCTGGTTTGAGCTTTGCTACGGTCCTTGAGTAGGTGTCGGCATCACGGATCCAATCCGTGATTTGGGTCGTGATTGTCAGACCCCCTCGGTCAACGGCCTCCTGGTAGTAAGTGGCAAAAAAATTCGTTTCATTCGGGAAGCCCTTGTATTTGAGGGTGCACGCTCGGACAAGTGGTGCAGTCATGAGTTCCCCCGTTTTCGGAGCCAGCCGAGCTGCATTGGCGCTCTTGATGATCAGTTGCTCGAAATATGGCTTGGTTTCAACAGAACTTAGAAACGCCTCTCGCTCGGAGTCATTCAGACCAGCTGCGCAGTCATGAGCAAAATCCACTGCGTTGAAACAATGGGCAAGAGTCTCCCTAGGCTGTGAGTGCGATCCTCGCTGTAATCCTGCAAATTCATAAAACGCCCGAAAGAACTCTATAAGACTCGGAGTGCTGAATGCCCGCTTGGGGTCCTGTTGCCTGAAAGGCGTGAGAAAATGAGTTGCAATCTCTTTTGATTCTTCCGAATGATCCGGAATCTCTTCCCATAGGAAATCCAGATAAAGAGTGGCCATGAAAGTAAGAGCTGACCAGTACTCGAGATCCCGGATGTTGATTCCCAGCTGAACGCATTCTCTGACGACTGGAAACCAAAACGTGTTTCCTGGATTCTTGTGTTCGGAAAAGATGCTAAGAGCAACAGCACAGGTCTCATTGTCGTAGAGAAAATACCCGTGAGAATCAGGGAACCGGCTACCGGCCAGATCCAACCTCGCCTTCCCCTCACAGAAGTAGGCTGCTCGCTTTTCCGGAATGATGAGGTTTATCGGCATGGGGTTTCTTCCAGGTTTCTCATTTTCTGATCCGGAAGCCATCTCTGCTGCTGTAGAGCGTCGAATAAAACGATGAGTCATTCCACTGATGGACTGTTCCTATCTCCCAGCCTGCCGCCAGTGGATGCGCGGACAGCTCCTCAAAGGCGCTACGGAGAGCACGCTCCTCGTTTGGATCCCCCATCAGATCTCCAGTTAGTAGTATCAGTCCCTCCTTTAGCGCTCGAACACCGCGGTTTTCGAGCTTGGCCATGACTCGAGAGATGATGGTTTCTTTTCTGGCATCACATCGATCAGAGACATTTTCCCATAGCTGAGGATCACCAATGGGAGTCATCATCTGTTCCGCTTCGACACGGCTCCTTGGAGGGCTAGAGATCGGGAGGAGTCTAAGTCCTGTCTGGGCGAACTGTCCCTTCAAAGGCTCAGACTGATGAATGTGAAAAGGCTCTAGTGAAGTAATCTCAATGTTCAGATCCCCTTTCTCGAAATGAGCGATCACATCAGGCGGATCGTCTGGATTGCTGAGATGGGTGATGGAATGCAGTGCCCCAAACTCCGATTGTAGGTCCTCCCTCCAGATTTTTAGAAAATCAAAGGCATCTCGGAATTCTTCTATCTCTTTCTTCCCTAGCAGAGAGGTGTGAGCATTATCCCAGAAGCTCTCTCGAGTTGTGTCGAAGGATGCTGGAATAGGCAATTTCACGGGAACGCCTGCTTCTCTAGGATCCCACAGTGACTTGGCCGTTCATAAGCATGGGGAGGAGCCAGTCACGGAGTTGGGTCAGCTCAAGGTTTTCTTCGTGTGATTTGACCAGGCGATCGATGATTGGCTTCGCGACTGCCTCAAAGGCTTTAGCAACATCATCAGGGGGGACAATGATCTTACTCTGTTCAAGATGATCGTTGGTGATATGCCCCATCGTTGTTTTCCGAAGCTCTGCAATCATTCGGAAGTGCTGCAAATAATCGAGAAGCACAAAATAGCAGAATGATCTGGGATATGTGTCCGAGGTAACCTTGAAGATGTGCTGATTGAGTGCGCCTTCACCTCCAGCCCATATCATCACCTCGAGAGAGGCAGACCATGAAAATAGAATATCCCCGTTCTGGATCTTTACCTTCTGTGGTACATCTGCCCTCACGAGATCTGAATCTGGGGTTAGACCAGTTCGCATTTCCTTGATTTTAATAACACGCAGGGTTTCTCCACCATCTGGTGGGTATTTCTGACATGCTAAGCCGTTCGTGAATGTGGCAATCTGGAGTAGATTTCCATCAGTCCACCCCTCTGGAATCTCTCGCTTTAGCTTCTCGTTGAAGACCATTTTGCCGCCGGAGGCGCGGTAGGGTCTGCCTTCTAGCTTGGGATTTCCAATGGCCTTGGCTTGCTCTGCTGAAATCGGGAAATCGAACTGAACGAACCAGTAATCGTAGAGGAGCTTCGCAAGCCCCTCCAATTCTCTATTAATTCGATTGTTAAGTTCTATTTTGGCGTCGAGCGTTGAGAGGACTTGGGCAATTTTTTTTTGGGTTGGGATAGGAGGAGTAGGAATTTGAAATCTGGTGCAAGCAGGCACTGGGATATGACTAACGATAGATCCGCTGGAATCGTATTTGCGGAACTGAGCTTGAAGGAATGCTGACCGAAATGAGTAAAGCAGAAAATGTGAATCTAGTTCTTTAGCATTTGCTCGGTACTGAACAATTCTTTGCCCCAAAAAAACCGTATCTTTGAATCCAACACGTCCAACCTCTCCCATTGGAGCTTCTCGGGTTAGAAGAACGTCACCCTCATCAACAGTCGCGCGGCGCGTCCACTTTTTGTAAGTTTCCTCATCAACAAAGCGACAGTCGTCCAAGTTAATTCGTCCATCCCTGATATTGGGAGTCCGAATCATTTTATAAGGAGTCGGATATGAGACTTTGGGCGCAGTCTTATTGACGCAATCAACAATAAGATCACAAACCTCGGATATTTTTTTTAGCTTCCACCCTGTCACAGTTTCAACCCTCCGAGGTGGTTTTGGATTTCGGACTCGAGGTAATGAGATGTCTCGAAAAGAGAATTAAGAGTGGTTTGGTGATTGAAGAGTTTTTTCTGAAACTCTTCCTGCGTTATCTCCACATGCTCTATCTTCACATCAAAATACTGGCCTGCACTGAGTGAGTAGTTCTTGGCTTCAACCTCATCGTAGCTGACCACAATCGAGAAATCCTCGATCGCTTTCTTCTGATTGAATGTCTCGATGATTCGCTGCTCCTCGTCTGCACTCAGAAGCGTCTTTTGGTTCTTACCCTCTTTGACCTTCTCTCCGAGTTTGGAGGCGTCAATCAGGATAATCTCCCCCTTGTTCGTCGCATCGATGAAGAGGATGGAGACATTGGTTCCAGTGGTCGCGAAGATATTACTGGGCATGGAGATAACCCCTCCGAGCATCTTGTTCTTCACAAGGTGCTCTCTGATTCCATGCTCTATTCCAGACTGGGCAGTAATGAAACCGGTAGGGACAACCACAGCAGCACGCCCATTCTTTGCCAGTGAATGGATGATGTGCTGAACGAAGAGGAGGTATATCTCCATCTTCTCCTTGCTCTTAGGCTTTACCTTGGGGATTCCAGAAAAGAAGCGCTGTTGATTGGCCTTCGTATCGAGCTGATCCCGGAAGTCTGAGAAATCCAACTTAAACGGGGGATTGGAGACGATGAAATCGAATTTCTTGAGCTCGTTTCCTCCATCTTGACGGTGGTAGGGCTCCAGAATGGTATTCCCCTGGATGACGTTCGGTATTGAGTGAACGAGGTTATTGAGGATAAGGTTGAGCCGCAGGAGGCTGGAGGATTTCTGAGAGATGTCCTGTGTGTAGATGGTGCAGCGGTCCTCGCCGATCCCATGAGCCAGGTTCATCAAGAGGGTTCCTGAACCAGCCGAGGGGTCGTAGCAGGTGACATCCTGGACTTCCTCGGGAACGAGGCAGGCGGCCATGATCTTCGCCACGGCATGGGGGGTGTAGTACTCGGCGTATTTCCCTCCGCCGTCCTTGTTGTAGTCCTTGATCAGGTACTCAAAGAGGGTGGCGTAGAAGTCGAATTTCTCTGAAAAGATCCGCTCAAAGCTGAAGGGGATAAGCTTGTTGATGATTGCCCTGGCAAAGTCGTCACGCTGGGAGGCGACATACTGGGTGACGGCCTCGAAGAGGACAATTTTCTGTCCGTCATTCGTCATGACGGAGAAGATGTCGGAGTTCAGGGTCGCGATGCTGAGCAGGGTCGCATCGAGGGTGGCGGCAAAGTTGTCGTCGTTCTGCTTTGCCCAGAGGCTGGAGAGGAAGTGCTCAGGCTTTAGTCGCGCCGTATCAGCTCCCAACTGCAGGAGGAGCATCTCGTAGTCTTCAGCCGATTTCTGCAAGAGAGCTTCCTCCCACGATGCTGCTTGACCCACGGAGGGATCGATCCGCTTTACCTCATGAGCGAATTTGTCGTTCAGGAACTTATAGAGGAAGATCTGGGTGATGATCTTGAACTCGTTCCCATCATTCCCGAGCCCGTAGTTGGCACAGACGCCCTTGAGGTCGTCGATGAGGGCGATGGCTTTCGTTTTGAATTCTTGAGATGTCATGCTGATTGGGCCCCGTGGAACTCAGCCAAATACTCCTTCATCACGAGGGAGTTGATGAACTGGGTGCTCTCGGCGGTCAGGGGAAGATGGTGTTTGTTTTTGAGCTGGTCGATGATGATTCGTGTCATCTCGGCCTTTGCGAAGGCTTCGTTGGTCAGGATCCGAGAGTTCTGTGAGATGCGGGCATCGGCCTCTTCCTTGAAGGCACGGAGGGCCTCGAAGAGCTTTCTCTCGTTATCCGTAGGCTCGCCCTTCTCAAGGAGGCGCTTGTGGAGACGGGCATACTTTTCGTCATTGGCGTATTTGGCCCGGAGGAGCTGGTTCTTGCGCTCCAGTTCACGGGCTCTAGCGTCGATGTCCTTTAGAATCGCGATATTGGCAACCATATCCTCCTGGGTGATCTCAGAGAGATTCTTCTTCAGGAAGATGCGCTCCAGCTCTTCCTTTAGGGTAATAAAGGCGGGATCACCGGGATCGAAGTTGCCCCCAAGGCCTTCTCGGGTGCGCCGGAGCTTCTCTTTCAGCTCATCGGCAATGATCATCTCGGCCTCGGAGACCTTACGGAACTTGAAGAGAACATCCTCGAGGGCGATGTTCAGGATATTCATGTTCTCGTCAGCGTTCTCGAGGGCCTCGCGCTGATTGAGAAGAGCCAGACGATTATTCGCCTCGATGAGGAGCTGATTGAGCTTTCGGAAGTCGAGATGGGCTAGAAGCTCGTAGCGGCCTGAGAGGCGAATGAGGTTGTAGAGGCTCTTGGCATCATTGAGCGCCTTCAGAATCGTGCGAATCTCGGAGCGGTTCTCGATCTGGCTGATCTGCTGGGAGAAGATTTCGGCATTCGCAATGTCGAACTGAAAGAGGGTGTCCCGGATCGTCTCAATGTCGGCCTGGATCTCGGCCTCCGATTTGAAAAGATCGGAGTAGTGCTGGAGCTCGTCGCCCAGCTCGGACTGAAGCTCATCGAAGTAGTCTTTGTTGGTCTTCTCGAACTCGGACGCAATATCCACGAAATCGACCACGTAGCCGTATCGGTAGGATTTGTAGGGTCGATTCACCCGTGTGAGTGCCTGGAGGAGGTTGTGCGCCTTGATGATGCGGCCAAGGTAGAGCTTTTTCAGCCTGGCGGAATCAAAGCCGGTGAGAAGCATGTTAAAGACGAAGAGGATATCGATCTTCCCCTCCTTGAACTTGTCCACGAGTCCCTTTCGCTCCTCTTTGGTACCTGCATCATGGAGAATGAGGGCGCAGGAAGTGACTGTGCGATTCGGAAGAGCGTAGAGAGAAGGTTCCTCTGCGGCGTAGGCGAGCGGGGGCCTCTCCGAAACAGACTTGGTCTTCAGGGAGGCATATTTTTTCTCAAACAGTCGCGCCATTTCCCTGGCTTGCTCTGCTGAGTCGCAGATGACCATCGCCCCGGCGGTCGGATCTCCTTTCATGAGACGCGCCTTCTCAAAATCGTCGACGATGTAGTCGAGCATGGGCCCGACGAATTTCTCATGGGCGTAAAGCAGGGTGCGGTTCCCGCTTTCCTTGAGAATCTTGATCTGCTCAAGGGCCTCCTTGAGCTCCATTTTGTACTGCGTCTCGATTTCCTCCCGGATCAGCCGAAGGGTGTAGCCGTCGGCGATGGAGCGATTGTAGTAGTACTTGTGGATGTAGTCCCCGAAGAGGGCGCGAGAATTATAGGACTTCTTCGCTCCAGCAGAGCCATCCGATTGTTTCTGGCCAGGGAGTGAGGCGTTGAGCAGGGGCGTCCCTGTCAGCCCAATCTTGATAGCGTCTGGGTCGGACTGATTGAGATTGGCAAGGAAGCTCCCCTCGGGGTTGTAACTGCGGTGGACCTCGTCGAGAAAGTAGATGCGCTGGAGCCCCAGCGCGTAGTCTGTGCCTCGGATGACATCGGGATCATCCTCGAAGCGTTGGATATTCACGACGGTGATTTCCGGCTTTCCCGAGGAATTGTGGATCGCGAGGTTTGATTTGATGTCTGCAGCGAACTCCTCCTTGGAGCTGATATTGTGGACAATTAGCCCGCGGCTCCGGAACTCCCTGCTCGCCTGATCGAGAAGATCAAGACGATCGACGATGAAGTAGAATTTCGGGACAGTCCCCTTCTTGCGAAAATAATCCGTGAGATGGTGGACATTGTAGAAGGCCAGAGCTGTCTTTCCACTGCCCTGTGTGTGCCAGATGATTCCTTTGCGGATGCCCTGTTCGATTTTTCTCTCAATCGCCTTCGTTGCAAAAATCTGCGGATACCGCATGACATGCTTTTCGACCCTGGAACCCTCGCGGATGTAGGCAATCCCGTAACGCAGGAGGAAGGCTAGGCGGTCACGAGAGAAGAGAGAGGTGCTGAGGCGATTGGTCGGTGTATCTGGGTTTTTATTGGTGGCGAACTCGGGCGAGTGCCTGATGGTGGTCAGGTTGTTGTCTCTGAGGACAAATTCTTCTGTTTCCTCAGAGAGCGGGCGCAGTATCTCGTCCAGGTTCAGGGTCTCTTCCTCGCGGAAATAGTTGAACCTGGGCTCCGAGTAAGAAGTTGATGCGTAGAACGCACCCTCCAGTGGCTCGGGCGAACCATCGTCGTACTCCATGTTGTTCGAAAACACCATGAGCTGGGTCGCGTTGATAAAGCGGCGGAACTTGGGGTTCTGAAGCCGTGTAGCAAGGCGTTTCCGCTCAGCAAGAATGCCGTCGCGGTTGTTGGGCTTCTTGACCTCGATGAAAACGAGCGGAAGCCCGTTGATGAGGAGGGTGATATCGGGGCGGAACTCTTCGTCGTCCTTCTTGCAGGTGAACTCAGTGAGCACATGGAAGGAATTCTGATCGAAACTCTCGAAATCGATGATTTTCAGCCCGGAGGTCTGGGTAATTCTCTCGTAGAACTGCTTGCCCAGATCCTCGTTGTCGAGAAGGAGGTCCAGCTTTGCCAGCTCGTTGTCGATATCGGCAGCTGAGGCCTGTGGATTCAGGGATGAGAGACTGCTGCGAAAGATTGAGGGAACGATGTTGCTTGATTCGTTCCACTCGAGACCCTTTTGGGAAAGATAGGTATATCCAAGCCTCGTGAGATGGAGGATTGCAGGAATCTTGACCCTCGAATCTTCGTTAAACTTCATCGGGAAGAGGTGAAAACGATTTCATGGACACATTGAATCGCAAAATTAGTGTCTGACAGATAACGGTCAGAGAGGCAGGTGGCGAGGCGGGAATGGGTCAGTTTTCTGCCCGGCTTTTTCTTAGGGCCGCCCTCTTGAGGAAGTCTGTGTCGCTCAGTGGGATAGTGCTTGAGAGGTCGTTCATTTGCACTTCTACGCTTTTCTGGTCCTCAGAGAGGTGGGCTGGGAGGATAGTCCCTGCTGAGACCGTGCTATGTACGGTGCCTCCAGAGACACTGCCTGAGAACTCAACCGGCTTGAGCAGGCGGACTTTCTTAGGCCAGTAGCGGCTCTCAGGGAATGGAAGTGGTGTGGCTGTGGGGGCTGGGGTCGGTGAAGCGGATTGCGTCGCCTGCGGTGTAGCCGTGGGTGAAGCTTTTGGCTTTGCAGCAGCACTGTCTTTCTCGCTGCGTGTGCACATGCTGATGCCACCAACTACGAGGATGAAGAGGATGATTTTCCCCAAACATCCGGCGCATCCCGTATTCTCCTCGGGAGAGCGGGATGAGTGTCCGGAGGTCTCCGTATAGGAGAGTCCTGTGCCAGGAATTCCAACTGTAGTACGGCTACCCCTGGGGCCTCCTACCGTGTAGTGAAATCCCTTCCCACCAAAGCTAATTGAGGAGCTTCGCTTGCCGAGATTCCAACGGATACCCGGAGCAATTTTGAAGCTGCGGCGGAAGCGAAAGAAGCCCATGGCTGGAGAATGCAGAGTGCTCGTTTGAGAGCCAAGTCTGCTCCGATCCCCACGTCAGGATGTGTCTACTTTTTATCAATAATCTCTTCGCCATTTGAGAATTTCTGAGGCCATTCACGCATCGCCTGAGGCTTCTTTCTTTGATCAAAATGTCTACAAATCGGGAGCCACTCTTCACGTCACCATATCGATTTTCTCGATGAGATAGTCGATTTTCTGCTCCAACCGATGGTCCAAATAGGATCGATCTTGTTATCAACTGCTACCTGATAAAGCAGGGCTTCGAGTAGCGCGCCTCGGTTATGAAATCCCATTGCTTTCTTGAGCAAATCGAGTCGCCGAACGCTCTCGGGCGACAGGCTGAATTCAACGCGGTATGTTTCTGGTTTTTGTGTTTTAGGCATGGTGGTTTTTGTGGTGGTGCCGGGTGGATTCCGAAGCGTGCCTGACACGCGAAGGAACATGTTTTTTGCGCAGCAAAAGCGAAGCCGTGATTTCTCCCCGGGGGAAATCACTATGCTCCGTTACATACGACCCCGGAAAAATACGGGTTTTTCTGGCCGATACAGGGTGTCTAGGTGGGGGTGGATTCTTCGGTTCAGAAAGGGGTCCAGGAGCCGCTTGCCAGGAGGAGGATGGCCTTGGCCTACGAACGATCGGCAAGGGGCTCTCAGGGGGGCTTCCATGGCCTTCCAGCATGGTGAGCTGATGGGGTGGGTGAGGCAGGCAGGAGCGGGGCATCCAACAAGCCCCCGATGCCGTAGCAAAGCCCAGCCCATG